>JBDSLD010000225.1:0-4790 GCA_039916545.1 Ferruginibacter sp. | reverse complement strand
AAAGCCCGCTCCATAAATCATAAAACCTCCAACGTCAAATTCACAAATACGTCCCAGCGGGGTTTCACAGCTCGCTCTGTAAGTTATAAAACCTTCAACCGTGCAACCCTGCTGCAGAAAAGTAGTTCGATTCCGTTGGGCTATCAATGATTGCATATTTCGTGGCAGTATAAAGGTGCAGGCTCTTTTAGACAGCGGGGTTTCACGGTCGGCACTTTTACGGTTTAAATAATAAAATGTGAAAACCCCGCTGGGACTTACTTGTGATGATTTATAGGTAATGAGGTGTTCTGCTGTTGCCTGATGTTTTAATAAGATTTCAAAGCCCGCTCCATAGATCATAAAACCTTCAACGTCAAATTCACAAGTGAGTCCCAGCGGGGTTTCACAGCTCGCTCTGTAAGTTATAAAACCTTCAACCGTGCAACCCTGCTGCAGAAAAGTAGTTCGATTCCGTTGATCTGTCAATGATTGCATATTTCGTGGCTGTATAAAAGCGCAGGCTCTTTTATACAGCGGGGTTTCACAGCTTGCTCTGTAGGTTATAAAACCTCCAACCGTGCAACCCTGCTGCAGAAAAGTAGTTCGATCCCGTTGGGCTATCAATGATTGCATATTTCGTGGCAGTATAAAGGTGCAGGCTCTTTTAGACAGCAGGGTTTCACGGTCGGCACTTTTACGGTGTAAATAAAAAATGTGAAAACCCCGCTGGGCTTACATGTGATGATTTATAGGTAATGAGGTGTGCTGCTGTTGCCTGATGTTTAGTAGAAGTCATTTTGCAATCACTCACAACCCGTTATTCACCATTTTACGTGGAATGCAATAGATCTCTTTCTGTCTTTCCTGGATATACCTGAATCCTTTTTCATCAAAATATCCATCCTCTTCCAGCATGATCCGGATCGTTTTTTTCCATTCCGGAATTTCCGTTGCAGCATTTAGTTCAATAGAATAAGCCGTGTTATAATGCATCGGAAAATCGCCACTGCCCGGCACGCCGTTTTGCTGGTCCCACATACCGATGGTAGGGCCGGCGGCATGACCGTTATAGCCAATCGGGTGCGTGTAAATAGTGGGTTGCAGGCCTTCCTTTTTAGCCTGGACCAATGCAGCCGCCAATAGTTGGTTGCCAGTTTTACCTTCACCGAATTGACTGGTAAGGATATCCTGTAGCCGGTTTGCCCTGGCAAATGCATCCTTCAGGCCTTGTGGAACTCCGGTCTCACCTGGCTTTAAGATATAAGCATGTTCCTGGATATCCGTATTCAATCGCAAGTAAGTAATACCGATATCTACGTGCAAAAGATCTCCGGGTAATATCACAGTTTCCTTCGGACCCGGCACAGAATCTTTTCTTTGTATCGTAACCGACGGATGGAACCAGGTATCGTAGCCCAGTTCACGGACCCTTTGCCTGAACCACCAAACTACATCTTCAGCAGTAGTAATGCCCGGAGTAATCACCTTTTCAGAAAAACCCTCATCGATTATTTTGTGCGTGGCATTAACTAGCGCGGGATAGATCTGCATCTCGTGTTCTGTTCTTGTTTCCAGCCAGCTCACTGCTAATTTTTCGGCTGACACCACCCTGCTTTTAAATGTTGCCGGAAGCTTTTGCATCAGCTCTGTGTAGGCTGTATGGTCCATCCCATCTGCATGCGCGAAATCAGCCGAGATATCAATACCAATCTTTGCCGGTTGCCGGGTGGTAATAATATCGATCAGCGCATCCCATTGATCAGGAAATTTTTGCATGTCCCAGGAAGCTTTCAAAACATCGCCCACATCATACCGCGCAATGGCCATCTTCTCGTATTTCTTCTTCTTTGGGTCATTGTAAAAAACTAAGATTGTTCTTCGCCTGGCATTCAGCCATTCGGCCGGCAGCATCGTTTTTAAAATCGGATCTTCATTATACTCACGTGACATGATCACCCACATATCTATACCGGCTTTCTCCATCAGCGACGGTAAAAGTACATTCAGCCGCCCGGCCAATAATTCATTCACTACCCTTGCCTGCTCACGCATTGGCAATACCTGTGCAGGTGCAGAAAGCGCAATGAATAACAATGCGGACAACGCTAATTTTTTCATGGTTGAACTGGTAAAGGAGATTGTAAAAAATACTTTGGAAAGTATTGCTAACCGGAAGTCTCGCGGATTATTTCACCCGTTGAACGGCATCTTTCAATGATTCATAGCTACCGTCATAAGTAGAGAGCCTTGCGCCATTTATAAAAAATGTCGGCGTTCCATTGACACCGCTTCTGACACCGCTCTCAAAATCACGCTCTACTTTTGCGAGCGTTGCTTCACTTTTCCAATCTGCCATAAATTTATTTTCATCCAGTTGGAGCACGGTAGAAAAATCTAAAAAAATATCATTGGATAAACGTCGCTGGTTTTCAAAGATCAGGTCATGCATTTCCCAGAATTTACCCTGGTTACCTGCAGCCTCGGCTGCCAAAGCCGCAATTGTTGCAAAGGGATGAGCTTCAGCCAGGGGGAAATTCCTGAATACAAAAGTCATATCGGTAAACAATTCGTTCATTAATCTTTTTAAAAGCGGGTAGGCGTGACCGCAATGCGGGCATTGGTAATCGCCAAACTCTACCAGTACGACACTGGTATTTTTTTCTCCAAATTTTTGATCTTTGTCATCTATCGGCGGACGTAACATAAATTTTAATTTTATTTTTGTTCAGACATTTCTTCCAATGCGTCGATGATTCCATCGGCACCGGGGTTCATGCCTTCCGGTGACAAATAACTCCATTGAACAATACCCTCTTCATCTATTATAAATAATGCACGCTGGCTATGCCCTTCCGTACTGTTGTAAGCCCCATAATCTATAGATATTTTCCCTTTTGGCTCAAAATCGGCCAACAACGGAAAATGAAATTTCCTGTCTTGTGTAAATGCCATATGGCACCACTTGCTATCAACAGAGATACCGACCAGTTCGGCATTCAATTTTCTGAATATTTTAAGCATTTCATTGTACAGCGCCATCTGATCTCCACATACGGGGCTCCAGTCGGCTGGATAAAATGCGAGAATGACACGTTTGCCTTTCAGTTCGCTTAACCGCAACTTTTGATCCGGTGTGGCATATAATTCGAAATCCGGGGCAATTGTCCCTTTTTGTAACAGCATAGAAAAAATTTAAAGTTCCTTGTAAACTTATGTTAACTGAACCGGATTCTAAGATAATGAATTTTCCGTATGAGTTAATCTGTAAATTATGTAACTTATTTATAGAATTATGTAAGAGATTAAAAAAGCACGCGTATAACTTTATAGAAGACCCTTTGAAATCACAAAGACTAAAGAGGTAAGCCCGTGATCTGTCTGCATTGCAGATCCGGACTTTTGGCAATAAGATGCTAAAATCCAATTTCATGAAAAAAAAATTAAACTGCATTTTATTAATCGACGACGATGCAGCTACCAACTTTTTAAGTAATATCATCATAGGAGAAGCAGAATGTACGCTTCATATAAAAACCCGGCAGACCGCAAAAGACGCGCTTAATTATATTTCGGATAGCAGCGACACCATCGATATGGCAGGTGCGATGCCGTATCCCGATCTTATTTTTCTTGATATCAATATGCCCTCGATGGATGGATGGGAATTTCTTGGAAAATATAAAGAGCTTACAAATAAACCCCATCACATTCCAATTATCATCATGCTTTCTTCTTCAGTCGACCCGAACGACAAATTGAAAGCGCTGAATATACCGGAAGTATCGGATATTCATAGTAAACCCATGACGCCCGAAATAATCAACTCGATCATTATCAAATATTTCCCCTCCTACGTCGAATAAAATTCTGTCACTTTATTTACGACAATCTTGAATATGTGCCAAGGCACAGCCGCGATGAGCCGCTGGCTGATAAAATTGTACTATTCCGGAGCAAATCCGGGATCCTTCAATTGCTATCAACTGAATTTTTATTCGTAACTTTTGGCAAAAAAATTACCATATGGAACATAAAAATAAATTAGAAGAACTTAACAAGGAAGCGTTAAAAAAGCTGGAAGATTATATGAAGGATAAAGGCAGCACAGAGGGGGAAGCACATGACAAGGTCCATAGTGCCAAAGATGATTGGCAGGTAGCCTGGAATAAATTAATGGAATCGTTGCTGGTATTGGAGAAACTGGAAATTTAAAATAGATTACAACCCGTTTTTTTGTTATTTGCAAATTATTAATAATCGTTTTGCTGATTGAATTTTAAAAATTACTAAATTTACAATTCATCAAATAAAAAGGAGGTATTCATGCAATCTACAGATCAGTCATGGACAGCTCCGGTAACTCTTAGTTAACCGAATGTTCAACAAATAATCTGCCGGCCTATGCAGCCGGGGGCCACCGGGATTTCACCGGTGGTCTTTTTATTTGAACAATTGTCATTCTAATGTGTTTTTTGGCTTTCAATACTCAATCAATAGGTATTGGCTTGAATTTGGCCGTGCATAGCTGATAAATAATCAGAAACACTGGCTTCAAGTCTATTTTATTTGTAAATTGCAGCATCAGTCATTAAAAAAAAATCCAGTCCTTTACTCGATTTTTGAGCATTCGCAAAAAATTTTCAAATACAGGATTAATTATTGTTTTTTTTACAATATGATGTTGTACAGGAAAAAGTAAAGTCTGCCGGTGTTTTATTTAAAAAGTAATATATTTCCAGTTATGACCAAAAAAACCTCTTTCGTTTTCTCAGAATTGTCTGAACCACACCGCGTTAGAACTAAAGAAA
>JBDSLD010000224.1:0-98311 GCA_039916545.1 Ferruginibacter sp. | reverse complement strand
AGGAAACTTGGATTTATTTTGCTGACGAAGACAATAACGTGTTAGAATTTATTCAATGGTTTAATAAAAAATAGACTTGAAAACAAAGTATTTTAGGCCACATTAGGCGTCTGTTGAAAACTACTGCAGCCAACAATGCCTGCAACCAATTTGGACACCCTAATTATTGAAAGTGACTTAATGAAACATCTAATTACAACTTTGACAATCCTTGCTACTTTTATTTGTAATGCACAGACAATAAAACCAGGAGACTACTTAAAAACGGAATTTAAGAAAATAATTAAACCCTATTATTTCGCTGCACCAAGTTTTACAGGTTGGACAGAAGGAGCCAATATGCTTTTAATCGGCGACAAACCAAATCCAAATGACTGCGACTTTGTATTTATTGCATTACAAGACACAACTTTAATTGGAGTTTTTACAACCAAAACACCAAATACCTTTTTGCTTGACACAGACGGAAATTCAATTTTAGGCAAGCCTTTCGAATTTTTTTTGCTTCCCTTGTTTACAATAAAAAATAAAACAAAAATTGCATCATCAGACAAAACTGTTCTTTCTCTACTTGACAAATTTTATGACATTACAATGCAAGCAAATGAAGGGCAGCTTGACGAAAAAACAATAAGACAGTATCAACAATTTCAAACTGATACAACTTTAGCAAACAGACATATTATCTTATTGTTTGACAGTTACCAAACGCTAATAACCAAAACTGCAGCAAAAGGACAAAATGCACCAGCTGAGCTCTGTGTTCCTCTTATGAAATCTCTATCGGGAGAATGTTTATTAATTTATAACAGAATTCCTGCTATTGTCTGCATTTACATGGGAGAAGCTTTGCAAAGTGCAGGTATGGTGGACAAAGCAAGGGAACATTTTAAAATGTCCTTGCAGTTTTATCCAAATTCAATTCCGTTATTAGTTTATAATTATAGACTTGAGCAAGACCCGACAAAGAAAAAAGAACAATTAGCAGACTTAAAGAAAAAGTATCTTAAACATTGGATGGTAAAAGACTTGTAGACTTTGGCTTCAGGCAACAATGCTACTATAAAGAATAGCTCTTCAATCCAAGCATTTTTAAAAATGACATCTAAAATTTTGCTTCTCATTTTTTTGACACTTTGTTTAGGTTGTACTGGCAAGACGGAAAAAGAAACTGATATAGTCATTATTCCAAATGACGACTCTAAAGGTGCGCCTAAAGAATTCTATTTCAGTTATAATTTTATAATTGACACGGGCAACCACATCTTCTATTACCAAAGACCAATATCAAGAAGCTGTCACGTTCTTAATTCGTGGGACCGGATACCACCCTTTCTCGAATTGCGGCCAAATGAAATTATTGAAATCCCTACCAACAATATTGAGCAATTCCTTAAACTAAACATGCTAAATTCAGAATACCTAAAATCCGCTTCTTTGGCATCACCAGTTGACACAATAAAATCACAAGGATTTTTGAAAATAATATCACTTTTTAAAGACCCTTCATATAAGGTTGAATGGGTTTTTCGAAAAACAACCATCGAAGAAAACATTGTTTTGGACTATAAAAAAAAGCGTGAAGAATACAGTCCGGACGAAATCAAATGGGACTCAACAAAGACACTTTTTTCTGAAACTATTGAAAGGCTACGGAAAACGCAAATAGATAGTATTTTTAAGATCTACGAAAACAGCAGCAGGTAACAATCCTGAGTGACAAGCCCTAAAAACTTTAACAAGATGTTTATTATTAAGGTTAGGAGTTTTCTTCGAAAGACTCTACTTTTCTCCTTTCATCTTCGGCGATATAGTTCATCATATAACCATACAAATAATACCTTATCAATATAAAATTAAAAAGAAATAAAATGTAAACCCATGAGCGCGTATCTGAGATCCTCAGTAAACATTATTTTCCTTATTGCATTAACATTAAACGTTTTTTGTCAAAATGATTCGAATATTACGGGAAGCTTCGATGGTGCCAGTGAAAATGATTTGGTCTTTATAGTGTCAACAAGACAGGTAAAAGATTCGTGTTATATTAGGAATGGCAAATTTAAGTTTAGCTTAAAATCTCAAAAAGGATGGGACGCGTATTTTGTTAGTTGTCCAAGATTATCAAGATCGCCTTTGTTTGCTTTAACCGCAAATGAAAATTCCCGAATTGATCTTCATATAAACAAAGAACTGAAAGTTGAAAATATATCTGGTGATGAAGCCGCCCTGGAACAAAACAGGTTTTATCAAAGTCTGGATTCAGTATACAGTAAGTGTTACACGATTGAAAAACAAATGGCTGAAACAAAAAATTCTTTTACATTAGACAGTTTGGAAAACCAATTAAAACAAGAGCAAACATGCTGAAGCATTTCATATTAATTGGGTATCGCAACATAAAACGTCTCCCTTTAGTGTAGCCGTCATTTTTTTCTATTTATCTAAACCTTACTTGCGAATAGAGGATACGCTTGCAGAAAGATGTTTTGATTCACTGTTGCCAGAAGCTAAAGAAAATAATTGTCTGACTCATATATTGACTAATACGTTTTCTACCTACAATGATAATTACTCGAGGGTCAAGATTGGCATGGTTGCTCCGCACTTTAGCATAAATTCGCCTTCGGGTGCAGCATTACAATTGAACGATTTCAGAGGCAGCTATTTATTAATTGATTTTTGGGCAAGCTGGTGTGGCCCTTGCAGAGAAAACAATCCAAAATTGAAATCGTTTTATGATAAATATAAAAAGTTAGGCTTAAAGGTTTTAAGTATATCTGTAGATACTGATAAAACTAAATGGAAAGATGCTATAGTTGAAGATAAAATGGAATGGACACACGGCTCGGATTTATTAGGTGTAAATAGTGGCACATCTTTTAACTATCATGTTGTGGCAGTACCTGAATACTTCCTGATTGCTCCTGATGGGACAATATTAGTAAAAAGTATCGGGGGCGATATTAATATAATAGAAGATAAATTAAACAAGGTTATGAAACAATAAGAGATCTTTAATTTTTAAATCACAATCAACCCTTTTGGAATTCCTCATGTTGATTGGTTAAGGACTGCCGCTAACAATGCCAGGTCAGACTCTCATGACTGCAAATATCTTTTAGTCTTTAGCCGCAAATTTCAATTAAGACCATCTATTAAATTATTTTAGATCAATAAATAGCCCGCCCCATTTATTTGTTCCTAATTGCTTAAACTTACTTTTATATTTATCGCTCTATCTTTTTGGGGCAAGACTTTTGGTCAACGCGATAAAAGTTTGCCAACTGTTTCAGGCACAAACTTAACTACCCTCACAGACTATTCAAACTTAAAACCATTTGTACTAAAGACTACCGGTTATATCATTGCTAAACACCCACTCCTTTGGGCAATACAAAATAATACCTTAGTTAGCGGCGAAAAAATGAGTTTACTAGGAGCTACTGTTCAATATTCTTTAAAGTTTTCAAGCCTTAACTAAACTACAGGTATATCCCAGGCTGCTCAATAAGGCATATGCAGGCAACAAGCTGTTAAAGCCCCTCATTATTGAACTTGCTACAGTTCCAGCTTTTTAACAAATGGGTTCATTTTCCTACATAACTATTGCTGATTATGCAATCTACAATGCAAAAAATAGTTATGTTCAAGACATTATTCACTTAATTTTTCCACCTGAGGACAATATTGAAGAAAAAAGGCCTTTTCTCAGCAAAGAATAAAATTTTTTGGGGTGCTCACAAATTATTTGATAGTATATTTTTCTAAATATTCTTCCAAATACACTTTTTTAAAAGTGATTTTTCTACCCTGTTGTATGCGTTTAATTATTTTTTTTGTATAATTTTTTCTAAGTGTCGGAATAGACATGTGCAGATATCCGGCAGCTTCTTCTACAGAATATATATCCCGAGGCTCTTGGGATTGGAGGCTTTTCGGATTATCTTTCCTTATCTGAAAATGGCCAAATAATAGTTCTTCTCTAACCGCCTCCTTTACTATTTTCTTGAGATCTTCAATTGAGTAAAACATAAATAAAATTTATGTATGCAAATTGTAGTTTTTCCAACCTCACTCAAAAAAAAACAAATGTTATAAGGTTTGATATTTTTCATTTCTTATCTATTACCTAACATTCGTTTATTTCAAAAAAACATTGTTAGCGGAGATGTAATTTCTTTACAAGCCGTAAAACATTGGAGTGTTTCTTCTCAAGGTAATCTGACTCCTTGTTACAAATTCTCTTATATACAATATCGAACCCATTTTTGTCAGATTCAACTTTGACTCCTTTTTTAGGAAATAATTTATTCGCAACAACACCCATTTTTTCATTTCTATAAATCCGGTTATCAAGTATTTTATAAAGTAATACAAACAATGCTGTTCGGCTTTTTTTCCATATACTTCCTTTACCTACCGGAATATCAAAATATCGAAACGATTCACAAAAATTTTGGTTGTCTAAGATAAAATCGTTGTCAATCAACAAAGTGTAGAGGAGTTTTAGCTTTTCGGGTGCGTATGGCCAATAATAATAGCCCCTAATGTCGTTGTCGATTTCAGTTGCACTTTCTTTCGAAGCATATTTCTCAATATTTGAAAGATTATTTGTGCTAAATATCGTTTGCTGTTTAAACAAATAAGAAGTCATTTTTTTTACCAACGGGTATTCAGCAAACCCATCTCCAAGGAATTCTAAATTTTCCAGAAGTTTTTTGGTTTTATTTGCGATTTCTTTTTTCCAAGTCTAAAGGGAAATTTGGATTTTCGAAAAGACTTATCAATATTGCTAAGAAGAACATATTAAAATATTGTTCTAATTTCTTGATGTCAAGTGAAGGGAAATCGGTGATGACTGACCGTACTATTTTTTTTTATAGGTTAATAACTTCAATCGAATTGACAAAATGCCCTGCGTCAAACTTCAATCCTTCAAATATACTTTTAAGTGATTCTGGAGCTATTACTTGTTTAAGAGCATTTTTATATTCATCATTCTCAGTAGGGATAATTTGAATAAGTTGCTCAATATTTTTTAGCAGATCTGGAGGTATTTAAGGTTACATTTTTGATTCAATTTTAAAGAGATTTTAATTTATCAAATTGTTAAGCATATAATTCCAATGACCTATCACCGCACTGATGCAATAGTGTTATTAAATACTATTACCTAATATTTCGGAAAAAGTGTAACCTTTTATGTACCTTCATTTTTGAAATAGCATTGAAAATCAGCTGTTTAACACAAAAGTAAGTGGCCGCGCCAGGAACGGGACTTTTACGCCCCTTTGAACTTCCTTAGCCATCCAAAAATATTTAAAAACATTAAAAGCTTGATTTGATGCTTATCTTTTGGTATCTATGATTAGAAAAGGGGACATCTGTGGGGACACTTGGGGAAATATTTTAAACTGCTTTTAGTGAGCAGCACTTATTGCTTTAGAAAACGAATCCTGATTCCAGGTCATTTTAATCCGTTTGGATAGCCACACTGCGCTATCGGGATGGTTATTTTCACGTATTTTAAAAAGGCTAATTGGACCGCTATTCCCTGCATTGCACCCCCCAAAATGTAAACTTACCTCTCAGAATATAAAATTGCCCAGCGTGATAGTCGCTAATGCATACTTAGTGTCTGCAAGAAAACGTTACAATTGATAACTGACAGGAGTTCTAAAGCATTCCTTGTTCCGAATATTTAAGCGCCGATTTATTTTTTTAATAATAGATATAGGTTTCAATAATAAGTAGCGCTTTTAAAGTCGTGTCTTCGCCTCTGAGCCGGCGGGCTTAGTAACTGCAACGGTGCTGCTTTTGCTTCTGTCAAAAAATAAGCTTCGCATTTTTTGAATCCCGCCTTTGGCGGGACCGAACCAAAACCTGTCTGCCGAATGCAATCAGGCAGGGAGGCACCTTATGCAGTTACTGGTTTAAAATTATAGCTACCAAAGATTCGACCTGCAAAAATCCGCATAACTGATACCAGTAAAGGATTTCAGAGTTTTCTTGCAGACACTATTTAGTTCAAGCAGGCTGCTGCTATGGCCTCATGAGCCAGTTCTTTGTTGGTTAGATTTGCATTGCAAGTATCAAGGTGGGCGAGATTTTTATGGACCCCGTTGCGGCTACTTTGAAGTTGGGGTCAACATCACGGAAAAATATAACCTACACTGTCTCCTCCGCCTTGCTTTTCAAAAGTTTTGTATTGTGGCAAATACTATTCTTTTATAATGAGTTTGATCTGTTTGTAATAACTTAATGCTTCACCATCCGAGAATGCGTAGCTTCCCGGATGGCCCTGCCCGCCGCGTCAACATTTGCCAGCATCATTTCAGAATATTTTCTTGAAAGAATGATCCCATCTGCGCCTGCAACGCAGGCAGCCAGTGTAGCCGAATAAGTATCGGCAGGAGAAGCGAAGCGGCTTTTTTTGTCAATGGGAATGTTCATATCAATGCCCGTAAAGACCTTGCATTTACCATTTACACCTGCCAGCGCACGCTGTGTTTCGCGGTAAACATAATCGGGTGTCAGCCCTGCCGTTGCCAGGTCATCCAGCCGGGGTTCTGCCCCGTAATTCAACAAATGGTTATTGAAGCGCATCAGGGTTTCCATAGGTACATCCCTGAATAAAGTAGAGCCGATGCTTTGAATAAAACCTGCGTACCGTTCTCCCCCTGCATTGTTGTAGGCGACCACCTTTAAGAAATCTGCCTTGCTGGCTAATTCCTCATAATCACGGGTAGCCCGGAAGAAAGGGTTAAAAGAATTTTCATGCTCAATATGAAAACCTACCTGCAACTTGTTATTGATTCCTTTTACGGTGGCATAGATATCCTTTAATATCTCATGTTTTCCGCGGTCAAACATTTGATGGTAAGCTAATATTTCAGGATAAGAAAGCAACAGGCGGCTAAAGGCTACATAGTATCCATCGCTGGGGCGCCTGTCTTTTAAAGATGCCTGCACCATTACTTCCAGTTTTTCGTACCCATCTTTGGCACGTTCAAAGTCGATGCCTGATTTTATGGCCTCTCTTTTATGGTCGTCGCAAAAGCAGGTAATTCTTGATGGGTCAAACCCCACATCGAAGTTGGCACCGATCGTATTGGTGAGTGGCCCGTTACGCTCATTGAAAAACAATATGCCATCAATATCGTAAGAAGAGCAAAGGTCTGTCACCAGTGCTTTCCAGAAGGCCTTTACTTCTGCTTTATAAAAACACATGGCACTTCTTTTTTTGCCCCAGAGGTCTACTTCTGTATATTCTTTTATGTAAGCAGCAATATCCTCCGGGTAATCAAAACTATCCAATACTGAGCAAAATACTTTTATGCCCCTTTTTTTAGCAGCTATGATTACTTCTGGCAATATATCCAGGTTGCCAGCGTCGGGGGCCCGCATTTTTTCACCTTTGATAGCGATGTTTTTATAAAATTCCGGGTGAGGAGTTGCATAATTTCCGCCATGAAAAAATTTAGCATCGGATTCCCGCACGCCATGGTCGGGAAATTCATAGCCGGGCATCTGCCTTCCCGCAATACCACGATCGTAGGAGAAGGTGCTGAAATAGATCGTATTAACGCCACCGCGTTGCTGCAAAAGGTCAAGCACTTTATCCACGCCTTCATCAAGGAAAGATATTTGGTGAAGCTGGATGCCTACCGTTAACGGTTCAGGCTTTACAGTTGCGGTTTCGCTCGAATATAAACGCTTGTCCATTATATCAAATTAAGGAATTGAAAAAAAGTTATTGTCTGTGCCAGGTTGGTACTGCTATCCTTTGTATAGTTTGGAGCCATCCCTGATCGCTCTTCCGGCTGCGTCTAAGTTGGCCAACATCATTTCAGAATATTTACGCGATAAGATGACGCCATCAGCCCCTGCTTTAAAAGCTGCAAATGTGGCTGCATAAGTATCTTCCGGCGATGCCTTCCGGCTTGCTTTGCCAGTGGGGATTCCGACATCAATGCCTGTCAATACTTTACATTTTCCTTTCACGCCCGCCATGGCCCGTTGCGTTTCCTTAAAAACGTAATCAGATGAAAAGCCCGCCATAGGAAGGCTATCCATAGAGGCTTCGTTTTCGCCATAGTTCAACAGGTAATTATTAAACCGCATCAGTTCCTCTTTAGGTACATCTTTAAAAAGAGTAGAATGAATGTTATTGATAAAATTGACATACCGTTCCCCGCCGCAATTGTTGTAGGCCACTATCTTCAAAAAATCTGTTTTTCCTGCCAGGTCTTCATAATCCCGGGTCGCCCTGTAAAAAGGATTGAAAGAGTTAACGTGCTCAATATGAAAACCAACCTGCAGGTTTTTATTTACCTTTTTTACAGCATCTTTAATTTGACTCAGTATTTCATGCTTGCCCTTGTCAAATAATAAATGATAAGCCATTATCTCCGGGTAGCTCAATAGCAGCCGGTCAAATTCAACATAGTATCCATCGCCTGGCCGTAGCCCCGCAAGCGAGCGCTCTACAAACTGGTTCAGCTTTAAATACCCTTCTTTTACCCGTTTAAAATCCATGCCATGAGCTGTTGCTTCCCGCTGGTGATCAGGGCAAAAACAGGTAACGTCCGGCGAAGAAAAACTTTCCGCATGCGTAGCGCCGATAGCATTCAGCAAAGGCCCGTTGCGCTCGTTAAAGAACATCATTCCATCAACATCATAAGAGGAGCTGATATCTGTTACCAGCGCTTTCCAAAACTCCCGCACATCGGGCTTAAGAAAACACATTGCCGACCCCTTGCTTCCATCCAACCCAACTTCATAAAAATCTTTTATACCGGGTACATCCTCCGGGTAATCGAAGCTGTCAAGCACAGATGAAAATACTTTGATGCCCCTCTTTTTTGCTGCCTTCAGCACTGCGGGAAGAATATCCAGGCTACCGAAATCAGGCGCACGCATTTTATCTCCCTTTAACGCGGTATTTTTATAAAAGCTGGCATTAGGTATAGCATAATGCCCGCCGTGATATGTCTTGGTATCATACTCCTGTACGCCATGATCAGGAAGCGGCTGGCCCGGCATTTGGCGGCCGGCTACACCGCGGTCGTAAGAAAAAGTGCTGACGATAATGGTATTGATGGCGCCACGTTCCTGAAAAATATCAAGCACCTTATCAATGCCTTCATCTACAAAAGATGCAGGGCTTACCTGTATTGCATTCATCAGGCCTTTTTTATCCTTTCTGTGTTTTTCGGACCAGGGAAGTGGCGATGCGCCTGCAAAAGAACTAACTGCTGCAAGGGCCGTTAGTGCAGCGGTGTTTTTTAAAAACGACCGCCGCGAATTGCCGGGCACGGCAGATATCCTTTTTATGGTCTCTTTATTTTTCTTCATCGTTATCTTTTTGAGGCTTATCAGATCCTGCGATCATCAATTGATTTAATACCCGCTGTTTTGAGAAAGTATAGCAGGGTCGTTCACTACCTGAATCTGGCTCAGGGGGATGGGGAAAAGTACCATGTAAGGCTTCATTCCCAGGTATTTCAGGGTTTCGTATGCACGCCCGGTCCGTACCAGGTCAAACCATCTTAAGCCTTCAAAAGATAGCTCCAGCCTTCTCTCAAGATATATTTTTTCCCGTGCATCGTCTTTTGTAAGCCCGGTAAATGCCGCTACTTTGGCCCTGGTACGGACCATATTCAGGTAAGGCAGTGCATCAGCCGTGGCGCCGCTTTCATTAATGGCCTCGGCCAGCATCAGCAATACATCCGCATAACGGATGACCTTCCAGTTAACCTTGCTATCGCCTGCAAAAGCAACAGGAGTTATGTATTTTTTTGTCATCGTTTTTGCCCCTGCGGAATTAGCGAGGGAATGATAAACTCCCCCCTGCCCGATGAAGCCCCTGGCCACGGATACATCTTTGCGCGCATCACCAGCTGAAAACAATGAGAAGGAACTATCAGACGGCGTGTTGGTATCGCCTGTGCCACCATATACCTGGAAGAAATCCTGTGCATCCTGGTCGCGGGGAAAGAAATTATTTGTAAAATCACTACCCTGCTGTATGCCTGTTTCATACTCTATATCAAAAATGTATTCCTTGTGGTGTTCATCTTTTGTATAATCGAACAGGTCATTATAGTTGGGTAAAAGCTCGTACCCCATGGTGGTTACTTCCAGTAGCTTGCTGGCCGCGTTTACAAAATCTTTTTTAGTAAGATAAACCTTTCCCAAAATTGCTGCAGCAGCGCCACTGGTGGGACGGCCTGCATTGTCGCCCGTGTAAGTGGCCGGCAGGTTCTTTTGCGCCTCCAGCAGATCTTTTATGATTACTTCATTGTACACCAGGTCCGTTTTAGAGCGGGGTATTTTAATCGCTTCTTCATCATTGATAACTTTAGTTACTAAAGGCACGTCGCCAAATAACCTTACCAGGTCAAAATAAGCAAAGGCCCTTAAAAATTTAGCTTCTGCCATGTAACGGTCTTTATTAGGCACCGCTGCCGCATCTGCAGCTGCAAGCTTATCCAATAGAGTGTTAGCACGAAAGATGATACCGTAATAATTGCCCCATGATGTAAGGAAAAAAGGTTCGTCGGTCTGGTAAGTATAGTTATCCAGCCTGAGCCAGATATCTTCTGATGGCCACTGGTGTCTTGAGTCGTCGCTTGCCAGGTCAAACTGCCAGAAGCTTTGGTATTGGTCTCTCAATATACTGTAAACACCTATAATGGCGTCGCTGTAATCTTTGTCGGTTTTATACAATGCTTCCGTGCTTACTGTCGATACCGGAGGCAGATCTATAAAACCTTTTTTGCATGACGACGATAGCATCGTGGCCAGTACCAGTATGGTAATTAAGTATTTCATATTTTAATGTCTTTAGAATGATTATGTAATAAGCTCATAAGCCAATGTTTATCCCCAGTAAAAAAGTCTTGGGCAAGGGATAGTCATTGAAATCAACGCCGGGATTTAGTGGGTTGCCGCTATTGCTTACATCCGGGTTAAACGAAGAAGTATTTTTGGTGAAGGTGAAAGCATTACTAGCACTGGCATATACGCGTATTGACGAAAAGCTTAGCCTGGAAGCTATTGTTTGTGGCAGCGAACAGGCCAGGTAAATATTGGTGATGCGGAGGAATGACGCATTGTCCAGATAGCGTTGGCTGACTGCACGGTTATTTCCCTTTACCGCATCATTGGGCCTCGGTGTTTTTCCATCGCCGGGTTCAGCTTCCGACTTCCAGTAATTGAGTTGCGACGCCAGTTGGCTTACGCGGTTGCCCCGGGTATTTTCCTGGCCGATGGCAGACATATTGAGTATTTTACCACCCTGTGCTCCCTGAAGTGTAGTACTGAAAGTAAAGGCTTTCCAGGACAGGTGATTAGTCATTCCATAATTAACCTTTGGGTAAGGGTTGCCCATAACGGTTTGGTCGCTGTTGTCAATCTTACCATCTCCGTTCACATCGATGTATTTGACATCTCCGGGCCGTGAAGCTACAGAAGTGCCTTCACCAAAGATGGGGCTTTTATCTACATCTGCCTGGCTAAGGTATACTCCATTGGTTAAAAAGCCATAGAACATACCGATAGGCTGGCCCACCTCAGTAATGTTAGAGGCGGAGTAAATCGGGTCGCCGCCCGGACCAAGCTTTACTACTTTATTCCTGTAAGTGGATATATTGAGATCAGTAGACCATTGGAAATCTTTTGTCCGGATGTTTACAGTATTTACAGAAAATTCAAGGCCTGTGTTCTGCACTTCGCCAATATTTTTGAGCGTGTTATAAAACCCGGTGATTACAGGGATGTTTACGTTTAACAGCAGGTCAGTATTGCGTGATTTGAAATAATCTACTGTAACGTTTACCCTTTTATCCAAAACGCTAATATCTGCCCCTACGTTGAATGCCTTTTGTTTTTCCCAGGTAAGTAAAGGGTTGCTCAACTGCGCAGGAGAATAGCCTGTGGCAGCAGTACCGCCGATAACATACCGGTTATAATTAATGGTTGCATATTGCTGGTAGTTGCCAATATTGTTGTTGCCCGTTTGGCCATAGCTAACCCTAAGCTTAAGTTCATTTAAGAAGCTGGCACCCTTTAAGAATTTTTCCTGAGATACTCTCCAGGCAAGTGCTACGGAAGGGAACTGGCCATATTTACTGGCCGATCCAAAGCGGGAAGACCCATCTGAGCGTATAGATGCAGTGATATAATATTTGCTATCGTAATTATAATTTACCCTGAGCAGGTAAGAAATAAGCGACCATTCTGATATATCTGCCGAGCCGCCGGTAAGGCGTCCTCCAACGGCGCTTAAAGTTTGTACCAGGTTGTTTGGGTAAAGGTTGCTTGTTAAAAAACTTGATTCAAACCGGTCTTTCTGAGCTGTGTAGCCTGCTACGGAAGAGAATGCATGTTTTCCTACCAATTTATTATAATTCAAGGTGTATTCTGTAAGCCAGTTAACTTCAGTAACCGAATTGTCTGTCCCAACTGCTATGTTAGGCGCCCCGTCCCCATCACCGCCGAGGGCTACGAGCGATGGTTCAAACCTCATCGCCTTTGTATTATACATCGTTGCACCTACCAATGCTTTGAAAAGTAGTCCATCTGTAATTTTATATTCCGCACTGATGTTGCCAAGCAGGCGCATTGCTTTTTGCTTGTTAGTAACGTTTTCTATCCATGCCAGCGGGTTCCAGGCAGGCGAAGCTGCTGAAGATTCGTACTGGTAATAACTACCGTCAGGATTTTTTGCCGGAAAATTCGTTGGCCAAAGCTGTGCCCTGTTGATGGGGCTTTCAGAAATATAGGCGTTGTAGCTGGCACTGGTACTTTCATCTGTAAGGTTAGATTGGCTGTAAGTAGGGCTCAAACTCATTTTAACAGTAAGCCGTTTGGTAAGTTTCGCATCTACATTGGCTCTTATCGAATACCGGGTAAAATCACTGTTTTTTATAATACCATCCTGGTTAAGGTATTCTGTGCTTATTGCATATTTAATGTTCTCAGTGCCGCCTGAAGCTGATGCTGAAAAATGCCTTACCGGAGCAGTACGGAGCAACTGTTTGATCATCTGGTTGTCTGTAGTATTTGTTCCGGCCAATACTGCAAGTGGTATGGGCTGCACCGGGTAGGTCCAGGTAGAAGGGTCCCCGGATACATCCTCACCTGCGTCTAAATTCTTATTCCTTAACGCATCGACTGCATATTGCGAAAGCTGTTTTGCATTCATTGTCTTCACTATCCTGGTAATGGATTGCAAACCATAAGACGCATCTATATTTACCACCGGAGGACCAACTTTCCCTCTTTTTGTATTAATGATAACTACCCCATTTGCCCCTCTTGAACCATAAATGGCAGTTGCAGCAGCATCTTTTAAAATGTCCATCGTTTCAATATCTGCAGGGCTGATAGACTGGATATTATCTATCGGAAAACCATCCACCACATAGAGCGGATCTGCGCCTGCCGAAATACTGCCGATTCCCCTGATCCTGATTTGTGCAGCAGCACCCGGCTGGCCGGAAACGATCTTGGCCTGCACACCTGCTACCTTGCCTGCCAATGCCTGGTCGGGACGAACCACTGCCAGTTCGCCAATATCCCCGGCGCTAACGGTACCTATCGAACCAGTGAGGTCTTTCTTTTTTTGAGTGCCGTACCCAACCACCACTACCTGGTCCATGTTGGAGAGTTGTTCTTCAAGAACGATATTAATCGTTGCCTGGCTGCCGGCCAGTACTTCTTTGGTTACAAAACCGACATAGGAAAACTGTATGGTGGCGCCATGCGGAACATCAATGGCATATTCCCCCTGCCGGTCAGTAGCTGTTCCTCCCGCACTGCCTTTTACTACGACGCTAACGCCCGGCAACGGCTCGCCTTTTCCGTTAGTAACTGTTCCGGTAATAATATTGGCGGGTGCAGGTGCAGCAACTACCGATCCCAAAAAATGGACAGCAGTTGTGGTTAATTGCCGCACAGAAATTACTTTGTCTGTAATGGTATAGCTTAGGGGCTGGTTTTTTAGTAATTTATCCAGCACATCATTTAACGTGGCGTCATGAACGGTAAGGCTTACAGGGACGGATGCTTTCAGCAGCTCGCTTGTGTAGGCAAAGTAGTAACCGGTCTGTTTTTCTATTTCGCTGAATACTTTTTGCAGGGGCGTGTTGGTTACCGAGAGCGTGATTTTTTGCCCGTAACCTGATGCACTTACCTGTAACGCACCAGCCATCAATAAAATGGCCATCAACTTCATGATCAACAATATTTTAGTAACATTCCCCTTGCGCCCCAGTGACAAGGGGACAAAAATAGCCCCACTGGTGGCGGGCATTGCAACATTCAGCATAACTTTGTTTAAGTTTAGGTTAAAGTAATAAAGCAGTCCGTGAAATGATCGTTTTAAAAGGTTAGCCTGAACTATTTGCAGGGGAGTGCTGGTAACACTTCCCTGTTTTTAATTAAGGCAGCTTTGAGCAGGTTAGTGTGGATTTGGCGACATAGTTGTGTTTTGGTATATGATATAATTTAGAATTCAGACAACTTGAAAATCTTAGATATTTAAAACAATTAGCTGATATGCTAATATGTCAATTGATACAGCATACAATTAAAACTACAAATTACGTGTAGCCCCGGGCTACGGTGAAACTGTTACTTTTTTGCCTTCTATTTTAAACTGTACATCGCCGGTAGCTTCCAATATTTTAAACACATTAGCTGCGCTTACCGTACGGGGTATGGTAGCAATAAAGTGTTTGCTGATGGTGCCTTCATAAACAATTTGTACATCATACCATTTTTCAATTTGGCGCATGAGTGTTTGAATCGAGGCTCCCTGGAATTTGAATATGCCATTTTTCCAGGCCATTACTTCATCAATGCTGGGCTGGGTGATAATGATGCCGGCTGCGTTATTATTGTGGTTGGTGGCGGCATCAACCACGGCTTCATCCGATACTATGGCTTGTTGCCCTGGTTTAATTATTTTATTGGTGGCGCCTGTGCTCACTTTTACGGAGCCTTCGAGCAGGGTTGTTTTTATGTTTTTTTCATCATCATACGCGTTAACATTAAAGTGGGTACCAAGTACAGTTATCTGCATGGCTCCTTTACTCACAAGGAAGGGCTTTACTTCGTTGTGTGCTACTTCGAAATACGCTTCACCGTTGATGATTACTTTGCGTTGGGGGCCGGCAAAGATGGTTGGGTAGGTAAGCGATGAAGCTGCATTGAGCCATACTTTTGTGCCATCTGATAAGGTTATTGAAATGGCATTGCTACCACGTGGATTTCGCAACGTGTTTAAATTATTGCCATCATCAACAGCACTGTAATTAAGAGAATCTGTTTTATAAGCTATAGCGCCATCAGCGGCTTTTATGAGGCTTATGCTTCCTTGTGTCGCCAGGGTGCCATTGGCCGCGCTATCAAGGTATATTACCTGGCCGTTGGCGAGGGTAACCGTGGCACGATTGGTTGCAGGTGCCTTTATATCGTTTGTTGAAATGGTAGCAATGGTTGTTAGAACCTGCTTACCAGGCTGTGTAAAAAAGTAGATGCTTATGCCTGTGAGGATGGCTGCGGCGGCTACGCCTACTATTTTTTTCCATAGGCTTATTACCTGTGCCGGTTTGAGCGATGCGTCAAAGGTAACTGGTTTGTCGGTCTGCAAAATATTGCCTGCCATGGACTCTACAGCTTTAGCCGTGAGCGGGGCACGGCCAGCTACTTGCTCTACACCGAGCAATTCGTGTATCATAGCAGTAGCCTCTCCATTTTCTTCCTCCCGTAGCAGTTGTATCAACTGATCCAAATCTTCCGCAGTGGCGGTCTGGGCTATGGTGACTTTTATTAAATGTTCTATCAATTGCCGGTTGGCCATTTGCATACATTACTTTTTTACTGCTAAAATGATAACTGAAAAACTTCTTTAAATTAATGATGCGGTAATACTGCCGCTATACAGACGCATAACTAAACAGATAGTACCGCTGATTTTAAAAATAAATTTATACGAGCCAGGGAAAGGTAGTAAGTAAGGCGGCGAAGCCAGCCAGTTCGATAGCCTGGCGGAGTACCTGCAGCGCCTTGCCGATATTGTTTTTGATCGTCTGCGGACTAAGTCCTAATTGTGTTGCTATTTCCTCAATTTTTAATCCACTCTGCCTGCTGAGCAGGTAAATGTTTTGCTGCTGCTCGGGCAGGCTTTGTATGGCCGTAGCGATCACTTTGTTGAGTTCATTTGATTCTACATATTCTTGCGTGTGGCTCCGGACATCCTGCAGCCCGTACTTTTGTGCATAGCGGCCGAGGCCTTTTACCTGCAGGGTACTGCTGCGTAAATAAGAGAAAGCGAGGTTGTAGCCGATGCGGAAAAGCCACAGGCGGAAGTTCTCTATTGAAGGCAACTGGTCACGATGTAGCCAAACTTTTAAGAAAGTATCTTGCACCAGGTCTTCTGCCGGCGCCTGTACTTTAATAAGTGCGAAGATGTGTGCATGTATGCTATCGCCGTAGAGCTGAAAGAGTTTGCCAAAAGAAATCTCGTTCCCTTCTGCAACCTGTTGCAGCAGTTCTTTTTCACTTGTATTATTTAGCGTGGTAAGCGGCATTTAGTAACGGGTGTGCCTTACGGGCGTTGTTGTGATAGATAATTTTTTAAGTAACGCTGTAGCCCGCAATCGTATGCTGTTATTATGTTTTAATTAGGGTAAAAGGGATGTATGTTAGTTTTGCAAAAGACGTACCTTTTGAGTGCCTTTACTAATGGGACGGCTTTTAAAACAACGGTATTACCGTTATGAATTGGCTACCTATACTGTAAACAACTAAAGAATTGGTCGTTTAAAAATAGTCAAAATATATGGATTACAATGCAAATGTGAAATAAGGGAAAGTAAAAATTTGCTTCACTGGCTGGTTTAACCGAATAATTGAACGCTTCACCAGGTCCTGTGTATCAACAGCCTTCTGCTTATGATTGGAGTTGGATATGATTCGAAAACTTTATGTGATAATGATGACTTTAAGACGGGAAATTTTCATACATTTTAAAACTGCAAAGACAATAGCCTGGTGTCTCGCCATTAACTGCCACAATAATTATCTATATCGTCAAAGTTGATTTTATACCAATGCTCATTTTTTAAAACCATTGAGAACGGCGGGGCAGAACAAACCCTATTAAATGATATTGCTCTTAATAATTACATTGCAGGCAAATAAAAATGACAAAGGTTCCAATTGCTTGAAACCCTTACTGCTTTTGAATAATAGTTAAAGTATTACATATAATTCGTAACCAGGTGCATAGTCCCTTTTGACAGGAACCAGGATTATTCAAAATTGCAACAAAAGCTATGAATAACCATTTGTAGTTTTAATCATCCTTTAGCTCTTACAAATATTACCTGGATGAAGATCCCGGAATGTACAGATGGAATGACTTTATACCAAAAATTACATTTCCTGTTTCTTTCTTTTTGTTTCGATTATTTTCTTGTATATTTTTTTACTATTGTCCGACTAAATAGTTCAAACCCATGCTGGTGTTGACCTCACCCCAAACCCCTCTCCAAAGGCAGAGGGGCTTAAAAACCAATACCGTCAAGCCTTTCGTCGATAAAGTGTTTTTTAGTCGGACAATAGTGATATTTTTTCTTAGTGTTGGATATTTTGCGAGATTTAGTAAAAAGTGTGAAAGCAGGTCACTAGTATTCTTAAGTATAATGATACTAATGATCAATACCTGGTTATATTTCGAAGATTAGAAAGGTGTAACCTTTTATGTAAATCCCTATCGAAATAGCCGCTGATAATCAGCTAATTAATGTTTTTAAAAGTGGCCGCGCCAGGAATCGAACCTGGATCCAAGGCTTCGGAGACCTTTATACTATCCATTGTACTACGCTGCCAATATATTTAATCAAAAAACTTTCATTTCGCCACCCCTCACTTTCCAATATGGTTAAAATTACTTCCAAAGATCTTTACCGCAATGGCCAGCAATATTACACCGAAAAATTTTCTTATCACCACCATACCGTTTGGACCTAAAAAATTTTCTATCCATCTCAACGATTTTAACACGATGTAGATCACGACACAATTGATCAGGATACCAAAAAAAATATTGGCATCATGATAATTGGCCTTTAAACTCATGATAGTAGTTAACGTACCAGAGCCCGCTATTAAAGGAAATGCAATTGGCACCATACTTCCACTTTTCGGATCACTGTCAGAATTAAAAAATTCGTGGCCCAACACCATTTCCAGGCCGATGATAAATATTACGATACTTCCAGCCACCGCAAAGGATTCAACATCCAGTCCGAGCAAGCCCAGGAACTGCCTGCCCAAAAATAAAAACAAAATCATCAATGCGCCAGAGGCCATGGTAGCCTGGAGGGACATTATCTCGCCGCCCATTTTCATTCGCAAGGAAGCCAATACCGGAATATTGCCTACCATATCGATCACTGCAAAAAGAGTAAAAGATATGGTCAATATTTCTTTTATGGCTATCTGGCTAAAATCCACTTTCGGTAATTTTTGCAAATATACATTTTCAAATACGGGAAACGCTATTAGTTGGAAGGTTTGTGCGTTTCTTTTTCCCTTGCAATATTCGACAAAACTTCATGCCGCAGACCGTTTCCTGCCAGTGAAATCCTTACGACACAGCCATAATGGAGCGGGAAAACCTTAAATGAATCAAGTAAGGGCGTTTGAGTAATATGCGACAGAATGCTTCTAATCACGCCGCCATGCGCCACTATTATGGCATTTGAGTCTTCCCCGTCTTTTGTATCCGCCGTTATTATTTCATTAAAACATCGTGATACCCTGTCAAAAACATCCTGGTAGCTTTCGCCACCTGGTATCCGCACATTTATCAGGTCACGGGTCCAGGGTTCAATTTCCGCTTTAGGAATATCATCCCACAATTGAAGTTCCCATTTGCCACAATCGATCTCTTTTAGATCGTCCAGCAACTGTATCGGTTGATCTGCAAACAAATGTTCCGCCAATCTTTTACAACGCTGCAACGGGCTTGAATACACTGCCGTAACCCTCGCCGGCAAATGTTTTTGAATGATGACTGCCTCCTTTGAAAAAGACTCCGTTACATCCAGGTCGGACTGCCCATAACAAATACCTTTCGCGATAGCGGGTTCAGTATGCCTGATGAGATAAATTTCCATAACATGAAACTAAGGAGTATAAATTCTTGCCCGGCCAAATGTAAAATGATAGCTCATAAAGATTACTTAAAGGTTAAACCGGAGCTTTATTCCGCCCAGGAAATTTTGTGGCGACGATGGATTAAAGTACCGGTTGCCGGCTGCATTCAAATCATTGCCAAGACTGTAAGGTGAATTAAATGACTTGTCGTAAGAAACATAGATCTCCCCTTTAACCTTTTTACTTAAATTAATTTTATAACCGAGTCTTGTAAAAAGCAGGTTGTACTGCGTGGCAAAAAAACTGTTCGCATCATTTAACGGTAACTGGTCGGTATAGCTGTAGGTAATATTTGCGTACAGGCCGATCTTCGTAACTACATCCGCGCCGGCAACCACCACATTCGGAGGCGTGCCCGTTAGCTTATTACCGGAGTACTCATTGCTTCCCTGCTGGTATGTTTTGAACCTTGCCCTGATGTAAGTATAATTGGACCACAGTTTCAGTTCCTGTAGAAAATGAGGGCCATTTTTTACCGGGTAATAGTTGACCGAAAGTTCGACACCCCGTTGGTCCGTTTTACCCGTATTGACAAAATAATCAGCACCGGCCGCATCCCTGCGTGTAACGATCGTATTATTTAAATTAAAAAGATAAGCAGCTACATCCGCAAATAACTTATTCTTTACCAATTCGGTCCGGAAGCCTATTTCATAATTAGTCGCGCGCTCGGCATTTAAATCGCCATTAAAAATACCTGTTGAGGGCACTATCTCGTCGATCGTTGGCGGAGAATAACCCTGGCTAACGGTGGCGTATACACTATTATTGGCGCCGAGTTTCCGGAGTAATGAAATACGTGGTACCAGCACGGGATCGAAAGTTTTGTTGAGCTCCTGTACCGGGCGGTTATTGAGCCTGGTAAAATCGTAGCCGTAATTATTATAGCTGAGACCGGCATTGACGATTAAATTTTTGCCCATATTTATGTCGGTCTGCAAAAAAATATTGTATTGCGTGGCCGCTATCTCATCATCAAATTGTAAAGTATCGGGTACACCGGACTGGTTACCAAAAGTGCGGGTTGAAGTAAAGCCATATTGATATTCGCCGCCAAAATGGATACTTATATTTTTGTTATGGTATTGAGTGACTGTTCTGCCACCAATACCTTGTTCTGTTTTGCGCTGGTAATTAAGGATACTCGGATTTCGGAACCGCGTATTGGAAGTATAAATATTCGTACTGTTGCTCCACTGTGAATTGAATTGATAATCATGCGCAAAACCTGCATAAAAAGTTTTTATATACAGTGCGGCTTGCTGTTGCGCAGCACTCCGCGAAGGGCCGCCAGCAGGGCGCGACTGACGCGGATCGGCATTCACCTGGGCCAATGTTAGTCCGCCAGGAGTTTGATAATACAGGTCGCTGTAAAAAATATTTGTGCTGATGGATTGTTTTGCATTGATATTAAAAGTACCGGTATAATTTGCCACGTCCCTTCTTGTACCGGTGAGGTCGCGCCAGCCATCGCTTTGCTGATGCGAATACTGCAGGGAATAGTTTGTATTATCCGTTGCCCGCCTGTAAGCAATATTTGATTCCATTAAACCATAGCTGCCTGCTAAAGAATTAATGGCAATGCTGTTCTCATCGGTTCCTGCATTACGGCTGCTTAGTAAAACTACGCCGCCGGTACCCGCACCATACATGCTTCCGCCGGGGCCCTTAATGATCTCGATCTTACCTACATTGCCAAAGCCCAACTGGTTGAGGTAAGTGTTGCCGTTTGCATCAGTAAAAGGGATACCGTTCCAGTAAACTTTTACATTGCGTACGCCAAAAGGTGATCGCAACAAATTGCCCCTGATAGACAGGCGATAGCTACCCGGACTACGTTCGTCCATTTTTACACCGGGAACGGTATTTATTGCAGGTAAAATGGAGGCATTGCCATAACGTTCAAGATCTGCCCTGCCGAGCACACTCACCGTGACCGGAATATTTTTTAATAGCGTATTGGTCTCGTAAGCTTTTACTACAAGCTCCGATAAAAAACTGTTGGAGGGGTACATGTTTATTTCCAGTCCCTGCCCTGGCAAATAAATTTCGGATAGTGGCTGGTAGCCTATATGCGAGAAGTAAATTGTATTTTTTTCACTTGAACTATTGAATTCAAATACACCATTCGAATCGGTGACAGCGACCACATTTTTATCAACAGTTACCGTCACTCCCCGGAGCGCATTTTTATCCTGGATATTTTGCACCTTTCCATTGAAGATATATTGGCCGGACGATTTTAAGGAACAAAACACAGTCATAAAAAACGGGAGAAATAATCGGATCGATCGCATGGTAATGAATGAATATAAACGATTGCTTTTAAACAAACTGCAATTAACGATGAATAAAACACGCTGGCAACTTATTTTTTAAATCGTTAATATGTTTTGTTGAACACTGATTTTTTGGGCGTGTCCCGCTTTGGCGGGCCGGGCTATCCGCTGCAAGTCCTCGCAATCCCGTCCGCTGCAGCGGAACGGCCTTGCTCCGGGCTTTCCGCTCCTATCCCTCACGCATTGCTGCTTACCGTAATCGTGATTTTGGAAGGCAACCCATTTATCTTTCTAAATTAAAAGGTCACAAAACCAGAAGCCATACTGTTTGATACTTTCGGAATTGCCATCCGTAATGACCGGCGCCTTGTATTCTCTATACACTATTTCACCCCTGGTAAATACAACAGGCTTCCTGAATACCGGTCCATCAAAAACAAATGTATGAAACTCACCGTTTTCACCACAGGCATCTACATTGGCTGGCAGGTCATCAATAAATTGCTCGTCGATAATTCTGCCACAAAAGCTTTTGTCTAAATAATTTTCATTTATGCAAACAACTATCGCCCTGAAGCCCAGGCGGATAAATTGATGGATCAATTCCCGCGTATCAATTTTCCAGAGTGGAAACAGTGCGGTTATTCCGGCATTTTTTAATTTATCTTCCCGGTACTGCCTTAGGTCAGCTAAAAAAATATCGCCAAAAATAGCAAAGCCAAATCCCTCTTGCTTAAGTTCATTTACTTTTTTATTCAATATATTTTCGTATTCCACCATAGCGGGTTGCTCCGGTAGTTCTGTTATTGCGAGCTCTATGCCAAGCGAATCAGACTGGGCATGCAACAAATCCCTTCTTACCCCATGCATGGAGATTCGATTATGTACAGCATTTACGCTGGTAAGTAAACGGGTGACAGAATATTCTTTTTGCTGCAGGATATAAAATAACGCGAGTGATGAATCTTTGCCACCACTCCAATTGATGTAGGCTTTCTTCATTTGGATTATGCAGCAATCTCCTGCTCGTAGGCGATGTAATTCACTAATTGCCTGTGAATATTCACAATGGGTTTGATGATTATTTTGCAGAGATATAGTTCGCCATTTTTCCTGTAATTTTCCAGTATTACCTCGGTTGGTTCTTTATGTTCAAGCTGCTCTTTCAGGCGTTGTGTATTTTTTTTATTGGTTTTTTCACCCTGCAAAAACTTAGGGTTCCTGCCTTTCACTTCATCAAAATGATAACCCGTCATTTCATAAAATCCCCTGCCGGCAAATGCAATGTGTTGCAATGGATCTGTAATTACAATTATATAATGTTGCAGGTTTTCCAGTGCCTCTAAAGTTTGTTCCCTGGACCATTTATTGATCTTCGCAATATGTTTTATCGCGGTCATTGATTGCTTGTACTTTATGGCATCTTCTTCAAGGGAATTATACTTGGCGCAAAAAATATCCCAGCTTAATAAAGGGGCCTTACGATTTGTCGAATTTTGTGGTTGCATAGTTTAGGGTTAATGGCCTGGATGTTTCTTTATTTGTTTTTCAAATTTGTCGGTATTAAATTCCGCCCGAAGCACTAATATACAGTTGAAACAAAGACAATCAGTATATTGTTTACCAATATACTGCTGCTCTTCCTGATTTACTGAAACACCATTGCATTGGCATTGCGTAATGTTGCCCACTTTACATTGAAAAGCTATCCCGCAGCGCGGACAATGTTTATCCTCATGCCTGCACATACGCATGTACATTTAATATGGTTGAGTATTTATGTTCCAAATTAACCGGCACTTTAAACAAACCAGGATGGAAGAGGGCAGCAAGCAATTGAATCCCCTCTACTAATGTAGCAGCTGAAGGTTGGGTAAATAAATCATAATCCGCTATAAAAACAGCATTATTTTTTACTGCACATAAATTATCCCACCCGGCTTTTTTAGTCAACAGGTGTATTTCTTCCTGCGTTCTTTTTGTTTCAAAACCACAGGGTGCTATCACCAATACTTCGGGATCGTACTTAATTATTTTCTCCCAGGGCATAACAATGCTGTCGCCACCCGGGTTTCCCATCATGTCTATTCCACCGGCATAGGCCACCTGGTGGGGTATCCAATGCCCGCAGTTATAAATTGGTTCAAGCCATTCCATGAGCATCACTCTTTTAGGCAATGTCCTGGTCCGCCGAAGTTCATCAATGATAAAATCAATTTTACTTTGAAGCCCAGCCAGGTATTTATAGGCCGCTTCTTCTCTTCCCATTGCTTTTGCAATTACTACAGCAGTACGGAATACATCATAAAGGTTGTTAGGAGAAAGTGGTATCAGCAGTGGCTGTTTTTTTAATTTGGACACGGCGG
This sequence comes from Ferruginibacter sp., assembly GCA_039916545.1. Lineage (GTDB taxonomy): Bacteria > Bacteroidota > Bacteroidia > Chitinophagales > Chitinophagaceae > Ferruginibacter. The sequence continues at coordinate 74,427 of JBDSLD010000224.1, read as the reverse complement.
CAGCGGTGCAGGCCGTATCGATCTGGCAGACTTCACATACATCCTGCGTGAAAATTATATCCGGCTGTATTTGTTGCAAAATTTCATCATCCACATAATACATACTTTTCCCCTGCGCCTTTGACGCGGAAAATATTTTATCTATTTCGATACTGGTGTAAGTATTACCTTCCAGCACATAGCGCACTACTTTTTGTTTTTCCTGCAGAGCCTGTTTCGGGCATTCAAAAGTTACGCCGTACAGGTTCTGCTGCAAACCCATATCATAGATCATTTGCGTAGCTGCGGGGAGAAAGGAACATACTTTCATGATTATATTTTTTTACAGATAATCTATAAATCACAGTTCATTCATACCAAATTTCAACACCGGGTAACGATATTGTGCCAGCTCAAACCCGCCAAATAACAGGGCGCCATACACCAGGTTACCTACCAGGAAATTTTTCATAAAAGGAAAGCCCTGTGCATAGCATTGCATTAAACCGGACCAGTCCCTGGTGAGCGGGGTCATCGTTCTAAGATCTGTTCCACCGCCGATCCACACGGTGAAATCTGCGATCAGCCAATGACTCAACGCGGCCACAATAGCAGCCAGTATTACATTTTTTACGGTTACCCGTTGAATGATCCATTTACCAAAAATTACGATCAATACAAATATCCCGTAGATGATATACCAGCCACTGTACATCACTCCATATTTGCCATCAAAAACAACATTGTTGATTATAAGGTCACTGACAAATAAAGTAAACAAGGGAAAAGCAAAAGCTTTCCACCTGCTGTTAAAATATGCACCCCCAAACAAACCCATTGCACCTATGGGCGTAAAGTTTGCCCATGGTGTTAACTGGGCAGCATTGGGAATGCGCATGGCTGCGACGGCTGCCATTAAGATCAGCAATATGATGAACCGGGGATTAAACTTATCTTTTGACACAGTTGTTATTTTTACAGGTAATTGTTTAAAAATTGGCACTCACGCCAACAGTATAATTCGATCTGCGGCTATTATAACCGATAATATCAAAATATTTTTGGTCAGTGATGTTGCGCAGATCGACGAAGGCACGGAATTGTTTGGTGAAATTATAGGCTGTATAAAAATCGATCGTATAATATTGTGGCATCGTTGTTGGACCCGCATCATATTGACCTTTCAATCTCGCACCTACAAACCGCACGGAAGGCATGATGGTAAGGCCTTTCGCCGGTTGCAGCGTTAATATACTGTTTGCCATAAAATTCGGACGGCGGTACAGGTTTTTTACTTTTACATTGTCATTTTTTCCCTCTCCATCTATATAGGTAAAATTATTTGCCCAGTTACCTATCTTGCCAATGGCGATAGTACTCTCTATTTCAAAACCATAGTCGTTCTGCTTATCCCGGTTAATATAATCGTTGTCATAGGAAGGGCTTGTGTAATAAACGATCAGGTTCCTGATATCCCTTTTAAATACAACCAATCGCAGGGAATTAGTTTTGTTGTTAGACAGGCTTTGCACACCCAATTCATAATTATTACTTTCTTCAGGTTTTAAGTTCCTGTTCCCAGCATCAAAATCATACAATTGGTAGAGCGAAGGCACTTTGTATGCAGAAGAAATATTTAAAAATACCCTTGTATTTTCATCAATATTATAAGAGGGATTAAAAGAATAAGTAGCGTTGCTTCCATAAATATTGTGGTGATTGTAACGAACGCCTGCTTCTATATTAAAGCCTCCCACGTCAAGTACATTCAAAGAAGCGTAGGCAGAAAAATTATTTGTTTTGGCACTGTCGCTACTGATAGCAGGTGGTGCGTAAGGGCCATAGCTACTCAAACTAAAATAGCCCTGGTCTGTATTTTGATTGATATACTGCAGACCGCTGACCAATGATAGTTTATTAGCTAATTTAAAATTTCCAAATAATTCCGATACATAAGATTGTCCTTTATAACTGCCCCTCGCATAAGTTGAAAAGCCGCCAATGCTTGCGCTGTCATCAGTGAGTAACCGCTTCGCATTAATGAGTGTATTAGTGAAATGCAATGTAGCTTTATCGGTTTTATAGGTAAGCTCAAGCGTATTGATCAGGCTTGAATTTTTATTGGTAAAATCTTTATCATCTGCAAATGCACCAGCATCAACATCTGCCTTGTATTTACCATAACTGCTCATTGCCCTCACAGAAAAGGCAGGAGTAAAATCATAGCTGATATTCGCCTGGAAATTATTTTGATCAAATCCATCCTTATCAAAGCCTTTGCTTCCGGTGGTATCGTTGGCGGCGGAGAAGCCCTTGCTGTCAGTGTGATTATAATTAAGGTTGTAAGAAAATTTATCCAATTTGCCATTTATACCTGCACTTCCCCGGAATGTATTGTAACTGCCATACGATAGACTTGCTGAAGGACTGATTTTATTGATACCGCCTTTTTTTGTAATAATATTTATCACACCAGCTACGGCATCGCTACCCCACAAAGTACTCTGCGCACCCTTTAAAATTTCTACCCGTTCAATTTGTGATGGGTTGATATTATTCAGGTCAAAGGAGTTATTGATCTGTGATGGATCTCCCACCGGGATTCCATCCACCAGGATCAGCGTGTTACCGGAAGCGGAGCCGCGGAGGTAATTATCCTGGTTGGTCCCTAATACATTGTTGGCCCCATTTACGTACATGCCTGCCTGGTAGTTAAGGATTTCAGTTAGCGTTTTACCGGCATTGCGCTGCAGAGTGGCCTGGTCAATAACAGTCACCACTTTACCCGTCTGCGATTGTTTGAGCGGAGATTTAGTAGCAGTGATAATTAATTCGTCTAAACTTTTTGTACTGTCCTGTTGCGCGTACAAATGACTACTGATGATTACAGCAGTCACCAATAAAAAATTCTTTTTCATGTATGAAAAATTTTTTTTGTGACTGCTTCCGGAAAATTGAGGCGCTGGTAAATGTACGCAACGCCGGTTAGAAATATAAATGCCTTTCAGCGCTTACACTCCATGCCTTTCACCCGAAAGCCGTGAATGATTAAATGTGATACCTGGCAGGTCTTCTGACTTGGCTTCTGTTGAACACCTTCCCGTCCGGTATATTATCCGACAGTGGTATGAAGATTCAACAAGGCGATGGCTGACAGTAATTTTAATATTCTTAATTACCTTTTGCCATTCACCTGGGCCTTTACAGCTACGGGGATAGTGCCGGAATTACACCGGGCTTCCCTTTTAATCCCGGTCTAAACCGGGAACCAAATTCGATGCAAATGTAAACAGAATGAAATTGTTTCGCCAAATTATTCATTGCAGGCTTCTTTAAAAAGAAAAACCACTGACTGGCAGCGGCTTTTCTTTCGACTGTATAAGAGTATATTTCTTTATTTTTTATCGCCCCGGCGAGCGTCGGTTACAGCGAAAACGTTACATGCAACATACCTTTCAATTTTGTATTTGTTTGCTCATTGGCAAAATTTTGCGAGAACTGCAGCTGCACACTGTAGCCAACGGTTATTTTATGAAAATTTACTTCTACACCTGCGACTGTACTCAGCAGGTAACCACCTGTTTCAGCATTTTTTTCCTTAGTCAATTTATTGACTCACTTTGCTCATACAACACGCCGAGGTAGGGTGTAATAGTAATCTTCGATTTTGTAAACGTATAATAAGCAAGGCTATTCGCGGAAAATTTATGCCAAAAAACTTGTCATTATTGGTAGTATTTATTTTGTAACGGGCACTTGTATTTACACCAACGCTATTGATATTAATATTGTACATGGCGTTCAAAATAAAGTAGTTACTTCCCGACCCCACCTGTGTATTAGCCAATGCCAACGGTTCAGGTTCAGTTGGATCGATATCGAATTTGCCGGTCGCCAGTTTTATTCCGGCACCTAACCATAATTGTTGCGTAATTAATTTTTTACCCGCTGTTGCCGAGGAATGATCTAAAACTTTGTAATTGCCAAATACGGCGATATCTCCCAATCCTTTCGCATTAAAGGTTCCATCGTCAGAGGCCTGGTGGATAAAATCAAAGGGAAGTACTGCCAATACCCCACCGCTTGCCGATGTTAGAGCCACCCCATACTTCAACAGTTTGAAAAAGGTCCTTGCTGTATTGACTGGCGTCATCTTTTATACGTTTGTGAAAACTGCTGAATTGGTAACGGACACCTAAAAAACTACGACTGAATTATGGTACAAGTTTGATATAATAATTGCCGACGCAGCAGCTACAAATTTCACAGGCGGACGCGGTAAAAGAAAACAATACGATTGTGATAAAAATATTTTCATTAATGATCTTTTGAATAAATAAATAAAGGACGATTGCGCACACAAGAATATATTAAACCCTATTTTTTCTTAAACGGTTGCTATGCACGAAACTCACAGCTACGCCCTGGTTTACAAACCGGACGAGCATTTAAGATAAACGCAATTGATTTTTTAATAATCGTTATGCTATCTGCGGGGGATGAAGTACAGCGATGTATAGATTTTGAGGTGTGAATTGATCTACACTATTCAGGTAATAACTTGTGTTTATTTCAAGTAGAAAATAAGTAGGTAATTTTTGCCTCTGTGAGAAAAAGTATTTCACTTTTACTATCACGGGTTTCCCTGCTGAGGGCATTTTTCTTTGTTTCAGCCTTGGCCAGTTGCTTTTTTAAATAGCATTTTCAATTGTATCAGCTCATAGGCTTGTCACGGTTAACGCACAGGGTTTTAATAATGTCATCTTTGTACCCGCAAAGTTCAGTATCACCCAAAAATGGTTGCTTGGTTGCGCCAACAGGGCCATCATCTATATGGTGGCCGCGATACGTTTCATTTCCAGCTATAAATGTACTGGTCATGTGTAAAAAATTATAGGATGTACAGTAAAATTTGACTTTTAGCAGCATTGTTTTTTACGCATTGCAAAATTCCATTTATCTTCAAAGCATGACAGAAAAACCAAAACTCAGCCTGTTTGATTTTACGATGATCGTGGTTAGCCTGGTAATTGGTATGGGGATTTTCAGGGCGCCGGCAAATGTGGCAAAGGAAGCGCCAGATACATTTTTGTTTTTCGCCGCCTGGATCGCGGGCGGGATCATTGCTCTGTGTGGCGCATTAACTTATGCCGAAATAGGAAGCAGGTTGCCGGTGATTGGCGGTTACTATAAAATATTTTCTTATGCCTACCACCCCTCGATCGCGTTCGCCATCAATTGCCTGATACTGGTATCAAATGCCGCCTCGCTCGCAGCTGTTGCCCTGGTTGGCGGCGAATATATTACTGCTGTTTTCAACCCTTCCATCAAAGACCCGGAATTCTTGAAGGTGGCAGCCAATGCACAATTCATCCAGTTCATACAGATCACTATCGCTATTACAGCTATTTTAATTTTTTACGGTGTCAACTTACTGGGGCTAAAAATGAGTGCTAAAACGCAGAACATTCTCATGATCATCAAGATCATCCTGATATTACTGCTGATCGCACCAATTTTTTTCTCAGGGTCAGCTGCGATTCCGGCTGTTACATCTACTACAACTGCAACTTTTAAAGAATATGTCAAGGCTTTTGGTATCGGCCTGGTGGCGGTAAGTTTTACTTATGGAGGCTACCAGCAAACGATTAATTTTGGCGCTGAAGTAAAAAAGCCATCTAAGAATATCCCAAGGGGAATTTTCATGGGAATATTTATCATTATCCTGCTTTACCTCGCCATTAATTATGCCTATATAAAAGTGATCGGGTTTGAAGAATTGAAAGGTGCCAAGAACATTGCCGCTATAATGGCATCCAAAATTTTTGGGATCAATGCGGAAAGGATTTTATCTGGTTTTTTATTTTTAAGCGTCCTTGCTTATGTAAATGTTTTGTTGATGAGTAACCCCCGTGTGATGTATGCCATGAGCGAAGACAAAATCCTTCCTCCCATATTCAAAAGAACGAACCCCAGGACGGGTGTAATAACTGTTTCGCTTACCACATTCGCGGCGATTTGTGTGGCGATTATTTTTTGGTCGAAAGATTTTGATACGATTTTAAGCTTCACTATTTTCCTTGATTCATTTGGCATGATCTTATCCGCCGCGACAATTTTTATTTTGAGAAAAAAAACCAAACACCTCGACGGCACTGGCATTTACAAAATGAAATTGTATCCGCTATTGCCGGTAATATTTATCCTGGCATATGTATTCGTGGCCATTAGTATTGCGGTGGATTACAAGAGTAATGGATACGCGGCTTTAACAGGCTTAACTGTGCTGGCAAGCTTTATCCTGCTGTATTTCGCAGGCAAATTTTTTAAATAAAACAAACCAATAAAGATGGATATCTCTTATATTATTAATGAATTCGCGGAAGACCGGGAGAATTATTTTAATGCCATCGCTCCGCCGATCATGCAAAGCAGCAATTTCGCATTTAAAACAGTGGACGAAATGCGCAGCGCATTCGCAGATGAATATTCTACCTATTTATACAGCAGGGGGTTAAACCCTACAGTTGACATCCTTCGAAAAAAAATGGCTGCGTTGGACAATGCAGAAGATTGCCTGGTATTCAACAGCGGGGCAGCTGCCATTTTTGCGGCGGTGTTGGCCAATGTAAAATCCGGCGACCATATTGTATCCGTGGATAAGCCCTATACCTGGGCGCAGAAAATGTTCAACGATATCCTGCCTCGATTTGGTGTGACAACTTCCTATATTGACGGGCGTGATATTGAGAATTTCGAACGTGCCATTTTGCCCAATACAACTGTTATTTATTTAGAAAGCCCTAATAGCTGGGATTACGCTATCCAGGATTTAAAGGCTGTTGCAGAATTGGCAAAAGCCGAAAATATTATTACCATTATCGACAATAGTTACTGTACGCCACTCTATCAAAAACCGCTTGATTTTGGGATTGATCTGACCTTACAATCTGCCACCAAATATATTGGCGGACACAGCGATACTGTTGCAGGAATTTTGTGTGGCGGTTCAAAAATGATCGAACGGATCTTTAATTCAGAGTACATGAATATTGGTAGTGGCATTTCACCTTTCAATGCATGGTTACTCATTCGGGGATTACGTACTTTGCCGATGCGGCTCGAACGAATTACAAAAACTACTCACCAGCTTCTTGATTACCTGAAGCAACATGAAAAGGTAGAATCGGTGATCTTTCCTTTTGATGAAAATTTTTCGCAATACGCGTTAGCCAAAGAACAAATGCAGGGAGCATGCGGCCTGATGACTTTTATTATCAAAGCGAATACTTTAGAAGAGGTAGAGAAATTTTGTAACAGCCTTCAACATATTTTAATGGCGGTAAGCTGGGGTGGGCATGAGAGCCTGATCGTTCCAAAATGTTCGGGAATTCAATCTAAATATTTTAATGCCGATAAAATTGAACATCGCATGATACGCTTATATGTAGGGTTGGAGGAAGCCGACTACCTGGTCAATGACCTGGAACAGGCATTTGGAAAAATGTGAGACTATTGTTGGCTAAACAAAACTATTGTTATACTCCCATAGCCGGGTATAAAACCCGTTTGCATTCAACAGGTCATGGTGATTGCCTTCTTCTACTAATTTTCCATTGTGCAAAACCGCGATCGCATCGCAATTTTTTATGGAGGATAAGCGGTGTGCAATGATTATAATTGTTTTTCCCCCTTGCTTAAACCAGTTCAATGTTTCCTGTACTTTTTGCTCACTCACCGGATCAAGGCTGGATGTTGCCTCATCTAAAATCAGTATTTCAGGATTTCTGTACAATGCCCTTGCTATTGCAACCCGTTGTCTTTGTCCACCCGACAGGTTTATTCCCTGCTCACTTAAATAAGTGTTATAAGTATCGGGTAATTTTTCTACAAAATCATTGATGCCCAACATATGCGACAATGTCAATACTTTTGACATATCAGGTCCCTGCTCCCCTATTGCAATATTATCTATAATTGTACCGGCAAATAAATCAATGTTTTGCGGAACAACGCCCACACATTTTCTCAAACTCGCGTTGCTGATATTTTTAATATCAATTCCACCAATAGAAATATTTCCCTCTTTTAAGGAGTACAGATTTTGAAGTAACGAGAGTAAGGTAGATTTACCACTGCCGCTTTCGCCTACGATCGCCGTGCTGCTTCCTTTTTTTATCACTAAATTCAACCCTTCAAAAACAGTCGTTCTTGTCCCGTACCTGAAGGTTGCATTGTTAAATTGAATATTTCCAATCAGCTCTGTAGTTAGCGTCACCTTATTTAAGCTGTCTGTTTCAATTTCAAGATCGATGATTTCAAATAACCGGTCAGATGCGATGAGGGCGTCCTGCACGCTTTTATTCGCACCGATCAGCGATGTGGCGGGACCGGTAAAATACCCGATCAATGCATAAAAAGACAAGAGTTCACCTGGTGACAATTGTCTTTGAATTACGAAATAACTGCCCGCCCATAATAAAATGATCGTAAATATCCTTGTTATAAATTCCGCACCGGAGCCAATATAGATAGCGTAGACGCTACTTTTGTAAATGGATCGCAGCAACACAATGAAACTTGTTTCTACTTTATCATTCGCATATTCTTCCAGGCCGAAACGCTTGATTGTTCCAACAGCATTGAGGCTTTCTACCAATTGCGTTTCAAGTTCTGCGCTGTTTTCCATGAGCTTTCTTTGCCAAACTCTATTTATTTTATTACTGGTGAAATAAATAATCAGATAAAAAGGAATGATGCAAAGCATTATCACCGCCAGTTTCCAATAATATAAAAACATCAACCCAATTGAAAAGCTTACTATCAGGATATTTACGATAATGCCTAAAGCTGTTTCGTTTATAAAGGCCCTGATCTTAACGGCGTCATTAACCCGGCTGATTATCTCACCTACTCTCATAGTATCAAAAAAACGTTGTGGCAGGGAAAGCAGGTGCCGGTAATATCCCAAAATTAATCTTGCATCGATCTGCTGACCCGTTTTTAGTGCAAACATGCTTTTTATCCCGCCTAAGATCACCTGGAAAAATAACAAGCCGATCATGATGACACTTAATAGATTCAGCAATCTTGTGTTTCCTTCCACCAAAACAAAATCAACTATTTTTTGAACATACATTGAGGTAGCCAACCCTAAAATAGTATAAACCAGTGCGCCAAAAAAAGCCTGCAGCATGATACCACTGTGCGGACTTATTAATTGCCAGAACCGGGTTGCATTGCTAACTTTTTTATTGCCGGTCACAAAGTTTTCTTCGGGCAGCAATAAAATCAATATGCCTGTCCAGATTTTTTCAAAAGCTTCATTTGATATTTTTTGCAGGCTCCCGTAAGCTGGGTCCATTAAGGTTATTCTTCTTTTACCTGTTTTGTAAATAACCACATAATGAGCAAGCTTGCCGTCAATAATTACATGTGCAATTGCGGGTTTTGGTATTTTGGAGAGGCTATCAAAAGTACCTTTTACACCTTTTGCCTGGAAACCCAATATTCCGGCAGCTTCAATCAGGCCTAATAAATTTGTTCCCCTTTTATCTGTACCGGCGTATTGCCTTATCCTGCTGACAGGCAGTTTAAGTTTGTAAAAAGCCGAAACAGAAGCGAGACATGCTGCTCCGCAGTCGGTAATATCCCGCTGTTTAATTTTTATTCCTTTACCTGCCATATTAAATTTTACCTGCCAACCTTTAAACAAAATGATTACGCAATACCGCGGATATCAGACCTGGGATATTTATTGTAGTAACAACGACGTGTTAACGAGCTACCGGATTTATCCAGTCACTTATCTTATCAAATAATAATTGCCAAAGACTACGCCTTGTCACAATAAACCTTGCTTGTAATGTCATACCTTTTTTAATATTGCCCGTAAAACCATTTTTCAGGCTAAGTTGCCTGCCATCTAAAAAGCAGCGGACCTTGAAGGCGGGCCGGTTATCAATTATTGTATAATCATTGTCAATGGAAATTATTTTACCCGTAAGGACACCAAAATAATTATAGTCAAAGGCATCTATTTGAAAAAGAGTTGGCTGACCTGTTTTTAATAACCCAATATCTCTTGTATTGATATAGCATTCCGCTATCAATGCGGCCTGGGGGGATATCACGGCCAATATTTCGCCGGCCTGTACGACACTTCCCTGGTAATATTTATTGAAATTTTGCAACACCCCACTAATAGGTGCTTTTATCGAATAGAAATTATCATCTTCCCGTAATTGCCGGTTGGCATTTTCAAACTGGCTTTTCTCCAGTTTATAATTTGCCAATTGCTGTTGCCAGGTGGCGATCTGTTGTTCCCTCGTTGCCTGGATATTCGAGATTAACTTTTCATGTTCGATCTGTTTGTCAAACATTTCCTTTGGTGATATTACATTATCCGCCGACAAAACGGAATCGATGTACAATTCTTTCTGCACTTTTTTTAGTTGTGAGGTTAATTCAGATAACTGAAATGTAAACCTGCTTGATTCCTGTTTGTACACCGGGCTCTGCATGTTTGCAGTTATAGCGGTTGAAAATCCCGAATGCCGTGTGAGGATTGACAGATCTGCGATAAACTTTTCCCGCTGGTTCATTTCAAAATCATTGCGTGTTTTTTTGATAGCTAAATTTTCTTTGCGAAGCTGAATGATGATATCGCCTTTCTGTACCGTATCGCCTTCTTTAAAGTAGATGGTATCAATGACCGTGCTGACAGAAGACCTAATATCAGTTTTTTCATCTACCGGGCGAATGATACCTGCAGATTTTACAGAAATGTCTAATTTAATAAGCGGCAAAGAAGCGATACCACAGGTCAGCATCAATAGAATGAACCAGTACAACGAAATTTGCTTGCTGCTTATTTCGCTTTTGTAAATGATGCTGTTGTTGGTGATCAGGGTATTGATCATTGCAAATTATGTGTGGCAAATAGAATTGTTACAATAAATAAATTATGAAGGCAATGAAATGCAATGCTCCACCTAATACCCATCACTATTCTTATATAACCCAGGATTAGACCAGCAAAAATCTGCGGCAACACAAGAACAACAGGCAATACCGGTATAAAGTGCCCAATTTGAAAATTGCCAATATGGGCCACGCCAAAAGTAATTGCAGCGGTATAAAAATAGAGGCTATAATTTTTAATATAAAAACGTGAAAGCCGCGTTTTAAAGGCTGGAGATTTTTTGATCTTGTTATAAATAATAATACTTGCAGAAAGGGATAAGGCAATAATGATTGCTAATCCGGCAGAGCTTTCAATATTAAATAATTGCACGATAATAAATCCTGCATTCAAAGGCAAAATCGTATTATTCCAGGTAAAACTTGTAAGACAATAACGATTTAAAAATTCTTCCATGACTGGTGTCAGTATACCTACCACACATATCGCAAAAATTATCCCTTGTTTAAAAATATCTTCATCCAGTTTCTGAACGTTATCGATCTTAAACAGCCTTACCAGGCTATTGCTGCTTGTGATATAGTCAAGGCTAAAGTCCATTAAAAGTGAAAATAAAAACAGGCTTAAAAAAAATCCTATGCTTTTAGAACGCGTTAACCGCTGAGGAATAACTGTGGAGCGTAAGTATTTAAAAAATGAAATAATGGGTATCACGAACATTCTAAAAGTATAATTTAATGGTTTAAATTTTAATCACTTGCCAACGGATTAAAATTCGTTATTGAAAAGTAATATTTAATTATTACTGCTACTGGCTGTCGCATCCTTTCATTAAATATATGTTTAAGCCCATGGTCCTTGAAACCCTACTCGTTAATTCTCAACGGATTAAAATCCTTGTTACAATATGCACCGGGCCTACGGCTTTAATTAAGTAAACAAATCTTTTAATCAACGGCTATGGTGAAGATACTGACCTCGGCATTTTTTCATGACGACTTGAACCAAAGGCAAATGTTTGGTGATTACACGAACCATATCCGGGACATTCGAAGACATTAACCAAAGAGAGGTTTCATAAAGACTTGAATCAAAACGGGAACTGAAAACATCACGTCAGTAAAATCAAACTACGACTTCAATTTTATTAATTTTGCTTTTTACATTCCGTCAGGCTTATAATAGATCTCAACCCTAAATTATTTTAAAAATATGTGAAAGTGCAAACACGATTGAATTATATAATGCATGAGTACCTAATACCAACAAAGATCCTCTTAGTATTGACCCGCCGATATAATAAAGGTATGCAAACATAAGTCCTACCAAAAATGCAAATAAAACATAATAAAAATTGTAGTAGTGCAATAAGCCGAAAAACAAAGCAGAGACTGTACAGGAAAGTAATGGCGATAATTTCTTTTTAATTGTTTCGATAATAGCTACTTGAAAAATTAAAGTCTCGATTAATGGCGCTAAAAAGATTGCCACTAAAATTTCTTCTACGACAGAATTAAAAGGAATAAATCCAGTTGTTAATTTTTTTTTATCGAAAAAACTTAATACCAAAGAAAATAAAAAAGACAACAATAAGTTCGCCAATACAAATAAGAAAATCAATTTTGCATTCTTTAGTTTAGCTAAAAAATAATGCACTTTCAATAGTTGGCTAATCATTAAACAATATTAAATGAATTATTAAGATATCAATATTATTAGTTTGAGTAAATCCAATAGAATAAGCCATATGAAGACCCACTCTGTTGTTGATTTATTTTTATTAAAAACTGGTTTATTAATACCTGGCATTTGTAAAGTTTAAGCTTACCCTCCATCATAAGCTATCAAATCAAGGGTCACGCAGTAGGTAATTTCCATCAAAAGTGACAGCATTGTTCCATTAAAAAAAAACTCTTTAAAATGAGGGGCATTATTCCATATAATGCCCCTCTTAAATCCCCCAGATATTACCTGTACTCACTTGGCCGGATAGGGTTATTATGCCCATCCCGCACTGCATAAGCGACAAAATGAAGTGTTGCCCCAATTACGAAAGAAACATCTTCCCAAAATCCGCTTCCACCTTGTATTGCTGTAAGCTCAATTGTATTCAATTCCTTCAACGATTCGAAGTTTTCAATATTTATTCTTTTACTCATGACTTTTACTTTAAAGATTAATAATTCAAAATTTTAGCCGTTAATTATAGCTAACCGAGTTCCATCCGTTTGCTGCGCCTTTTTTAATATTTTCCCAATTGCCGATAACCTGGCCAACGGCCCAGGCAATTCCAAATCCTTTCAGCCAGGATGGTATAGAACCACCTTCTATTTGCTGTATTTCCAAATCGCCCATTTCGGCAAGTCCCATTTTGTTTAAATCGAATGTTTGTGTCATTTTAATAAATTTAAAGTTATAATTAAATACCACTCTTATTTTATACAGGTTCGCAGTTTAATGTCCTGTAATCAATGGCCGTTGAAATATTTTTGCGCTTGCTATACTATTTTAATAATCTTGCTCCATACAATAAAACTACCCAGATAGCAAACACATATAAAATATTCACACTTTTATTTTATAACTTTAATCTTATAAATTATGTACCATGCAATCCGACACCCTACGCTTTTTAAGAATCGCCCAGAATTTAAAACAGAAGACCATCGCAGATATATTGGATATGAGCCAGCCCAATTACAGCAACCTCGAAAATGGCAAAACAAAATTGAACAATGAAATAGCTGAAAAATTAGCCGGTTATTACCGCGTTAGTAAAGATGCCCTGCTGAGTGATAAACAGCCCCTGGTCGACCAAACGATCGAAGGACATAATAAGTATATCAATAACACTCCGCAATATTTTGAGACCAACAAAGAATTATTGGATCCGATATTGGAACGGATGGAAATATTATTGAATATCCTGGCCGACGAAAAAGATGAGCTGTCAATAGAACGTAAGCAGCTATCGGACGTATTTGACAAACTGGCAAATAAGTTTGGCGACAAATTATAGCAGCCTTATTTTATTTTTATACCAATAGCCAAACGATTGATAGATATATCAATTGAAGTGAATATATAACTACAATAAAGCTGACCGCCGGATAGAAAAATTGCTGTTTGCCATGGATCGCTTCCAAATCTGTTTAAAAAATAATTGCGTCTCTCCCCAATCTATATTAAATTTAAAGGAATAATAATCGCTCATCTTTTTTTTAAACTTATTTACCGTTTATAAAAATCGATGAACGGCTTTACAAAAGGATGTTATATTTTTGTCGCATGCGTTACATTAATTATACCCTTATCGCTGTCGTTGCATTGTGCAATACCGTAAAGGCCCAGGATACATGGGATTTGCGAAAGATCGTTGATTACGCAATGGCCAACAATATTACCGTGAAGCAGGCAAATGTGCAGGCTTCCATAACAGGCCTTCAATACAAACAAAGCAGGCTTGGTCAGTATCCCAGTGCAAGTTTTAGCGGCAATACCAGTTATAACAGTGGCCGTAACCAGGATGCGTCTTTTAACCTTGTTACACAGAGTTACGTTGGCGCCGGTGCGCAATTGCAAACAAGCGCGGATATATTCAACTGGTACAGCAAAAAAAATACAATGCTTGCCAACCAGTGGCAGTCTGAAGCCGCTAAAGCCAGCGCCGACAAACTGAAAAATGACATCGCTTTAAGCGTGGCCAATGATTACCTGCAAATTCTACTGGCGAAAGAACAGGAAAAAATCGCCCAGGTTCAATTACAACAAACCCAGGCACAATTAAATTATACGCGTAAACTTGTAAACGCGGGTTCTTTGCCTGAACTGAACGCTTCGGAACTGGAAGCCCAGGAAGCGCGCGACAGCGCCAATTTTATTGGTGCCAAAGGAAATGTCGTTCAAACAATACTTGTACTAAAATCACATATGAACATCGATGCCGCGGCGCCATTTGAAGTAGCTGTGCCACCGGTGGAACTGATACCCATTGAGAAAATTGCTGATCTTCAACCGGATGCAGTTTATGCACTTGCAATTGTAAACCTACCTCAGCAACGGGTGAATGATTTTAATCTTAAAGCAGCACGTAAATCCGCCGAAGCCGCAAGAGGAAGCATGTATCCAACGATTTCCGCATTCGGTAGCCTGGCTACCGGTTTTAACAGTATAAGCAATGAAATAACAGGTTTTTCGCAAGGCATTGATACGATTGGGATAGTAAATGTAGGCGGTCTGCCATATTCAGTGATCACACCTTCCGTAAATCCAAAATTTAGTAAGTCAACTTTTTTTAACCAGTTTGACCAGAACCTCCGCAAATCAATCGGGCTCGGTATCAGCATCCCTATTTTTAATGGCAGTAGTCTCCGGATCAATTGGGAACGCAGCAAATTAAATATAAAAAATATTGAATTGCAACAGGAACTGGACAACCAGCAAATAAAACAGGATATTTACCAGGCCTATAATTCGGCCACGGTTGCATTGGAGAAATTTAATTCGAGTGAGAAAAGTGTTGCTGCATCTCAACGTACTTACGACTTTGCACAAAAACGGTACACTGTAGGTATGCTAAGCACCTTTGAATTGATCACTAATCAAAATAATTTGTTCAGGGCAAAACTCGAAAATGTGTTGAACCAGTATGACTATGTTTTTAAAATGAAGGTATTGGAATTTTATAGGGGCCAGGGATTGAAGCTATAGAAAGACACCTGTATAACTTAGCGAGGCAGGAAGAATAGTTAAGTGGCTTTTGGATTATTAAAAAATATGCTGGCAAAAGACATCCGTACCTTGAACATACACACAAAATAACAAACAGATTCAGATATGAGCAAGACTGTAAAATGGATTTTAATCTCACTGGTAATTTTAGTAGTGGCGCTGGGTGTACTAAAAGCAGCTGGCGTTTTTGGGGAAAAAGAAGGTATGAGGGTAACCGCTGAAAAGGCGCAGAAAAGAACCATCATTGAATTCGTAAATGCCAGCGGCAAGATATATCCCGAGATCGAAGTAAAAGTAAGTCCGGATATAAGCGGCGAAATAACAGAGCTGACCGTTCAGGAAGGTGACAGCGTAAAAAAGGGCCAGGTCGTGGCACGTATTTACGCGGATATCTATAGTATCCAGGCTAACCAGGCCGCAAGCGGCGTAGCACAAAGCGAGGCACAGGTAGCCAATTCAAAAGCTGCACTGGACGCTTTCCAGGCACAGATGGACCAGTCGGAAAAGACATTTAAAATGCAAAAACAATTGTATGATGATAAAGTGATCAGTGCCAATGAATTTAATTTGGCGGATGCCAATTACAGAAGTGCGCAAGCTAATTACAATGCTGCCAAGCAAGGCATCCGTGGCGGGCAGGCTGCCGTACAGAGTGCGCAAAGTAACCTGGCAAAAGCTAACAAGGATCTGAGCAGAACCGCTGTGCTTGCGCCAATGGATGGCGTAGTAAGTTTGTTGAATGTAAAAAAAGGCGAGCGTGTAGTGGGCAGTAACCTGATGTCGGGTACGGAAATGTTGCGCATAGCAGATATGGCTAAAATTGAGATCCGCGTAGACGTCAGTGAAAGTGATATACCAAAAGTACATTTGGGAGATAGCGCCATTGTAACGGTGGACGCGTACAGCGACCGGAAATTTAAAGGCATTGTGACGCAAATAGCCAGCAGTAATAATGGCGCTGCAACACAAACGGCGCTTTCGAATACAAGTACGGATGTGACTAATTATAAAGTATATGTAAGGTTATTGCCCGATAGTTATAAGGACCTTTTAGGCAGAGGCGCATATCCCTTCAGGCCAGGCATGAGTGCCAGCGCCGATATACAAACAAAAACACATTCCGATGTATTAAGTGTTCCAATCAATGCAGTGACTACCCGCGAAAAAAATGACAGTACTAAAAAAATCGCAGGTGCACCGACAGACGCGGCAGCCAAAACTTCCGCCCAGGATGATGAGTTGGATATTGTTGTTTTCCTGATCGACAAACAAGGTGTGGTTAAAAAGGCAAAAGTAAAATCTGATATCCAGGATATAAATTATATAGAAATCACCAATGGGTTAAATGTTGGCGATAGTGTGATCACTGGTCCGTACGACATAGTAAGCAAAACATTAAAGGAAAAAGACAAAGTAAAGGTGGTAGATAAAAAAGATATATTCGAACAGAAAAAGGATTAGGCCGGATAACCCGGGAAACAAATCAGGAAAATAACTTTTCTGCAACCGCAATACTTTCGGGTTTACCTACATCCACCAACTTATCACCTGTATGATCGTAACCGAGGATGAGGTGATCCGCAGCCAGGTCAAGGTAAGGTTCTGTAATAGAAAATTTGCCGCGCTGGCGTATTAACGAAAATATCCGGGGTTCAAAAACTACTACGCAGCTATACGCTTTCTGAACCAATGCAGGGGTTTGTCGCATTGTTAAATGCGGCCCTTTTTCTTCACCTGTTTTTACATTTCTCCAACCGCACAACCTGTCTTGCTGATCAAATAAAAAATACCTGGAGGTTAACCTGTTGGTAACCCCGAAAGAAACCAAGGGCTGATGCTTACTATGATATTGTAATAACTTACTTAAGTCAAGGTTTGTAAGGATATCGACATTAAGTGTAATAAAGGGTTCATCCACTTCTAATAAGGGCCTTGCCTTAAGCAGGCCACCACCGGTTTCCAGCACTTCCTCCCTTTCATCGCTGATCGTTACATTGCTTCCCCATCCGTTATTTTCCTTTACGGCTGCAATCACCTGGTCCGCAAAATGATGAACGTTGACAACCACATCTGTAATGCCGTATACTTGTAAATATTCAATATTGTGTTGGAGTAAAGATTTGCCATTTACCAATGCCAATGCCTTGGGATGCAGATCGGTCCAGGGTTTAAAACGTGTGCCAAGGCCGGCAGCGAATATCATGGCTTTCATTTGGTTTTCCAGTTTTCCTTATTGGTGTGATTTAACCTGATCTTCACCTTAAATTTATTTCTTAGATGTCTTTCTATCGCTTCTGCTGCGTAAACACTTCGGTGCTGCCCGCCGGTGCAACCAAAATTAATAACCAGGCTCTCAAAATTTCGTTTAATATAATCTTCAACAGCGATGTCAATGATCGTGTAAACGCTGTTTAAAAAATCCGGCATTTTAGTTTGCTGATCTAAAAAATCTTTGACAGGCTTATCAAGACCTGACAGGTATTTGTATTCTTCAAATCTTCCCGGATTCAGGATGCCGCGCATATCAAAAACAAAACCTCCGCCATTGTTTGTTTCGTCCTTCGGATAGCCTGTTTTTATAAAGGAAAAGCTATTGATCGTTACAACCAAAGGAGTTTCTTTGGTAGCCTGCACATTGGTAAATTCCTGTATCACTTCATCGCTGATGCAAATTTCCAACACCTTTTTAAATTCCGGTACGGAAATGCCCATGTTTTGGTTATTGATGAACCATTTCAAATTTTGCAGCGCCAACGGAATGCTTGTCAAAAAATGTGCTTTTCGTTCAAACAAACCACGGAAACCGTAGGCGCCCAGTACCTGCAAAAGACGTATGAGCACATATCCATTATACTGGCTGCGAAAAATATCCCGGTCAACCGGCTGGCCAATAATTTCCTCAAATGCTATTATGTAATCCTCCAGCAATAGCTGTTTCCAGTCGTCCGGTAAATTGGCCCTGGCCTGCCACAATAAAGAAGCCACATCATATTGCGGGGCGCCCTTCATCCCGCCCTGGTAATCTATAAAATGAACATGCTCATCAGGAGTAACCATTATATTCCTGCTCTGAAAATCGCGGAACATAAAATATTTATATTCTGTGCGGGAAAGATAATTGCTGAGCGCCTCAAAATCATCTATCAGTTTTTGTTTGTCATATGGCCTGCGCAACGCGTCCAGGAAATAATATTTAAAATACAGGAGATCTGCCATGATGGCTTGTTTGCCAAAGGACGTATTGGTAAGGCATTTTTTATAGTTTAGCTCTTCATGCCCTTTCACCTGTAACAATGCCAGCTGCTGGAGGCTCTTTTTATAGAGGTCATACACATATTCCGTGTAACCGTTTTCTTCCAGCATATTTATCAATGAAATATCTCCGAAGTCTTCCTGGAGGTATATTTTTTTATCCGCGCTTACGTAAAATATTTCCGGTGTAGCCAGCTGTTTTTTGTGAAAATGCTGTGAGAAATAAATAAAGGATTCATTTTCTTTAATATTGGCGCCATGGGTAGCGATAAATGAGTTATCGCTGGTATAAATGCGAAAATAATGCCGCTCGCTTCCTGCCTGCGGCAATTTATCTATACTTGTTATAACCTCGTTTTTATACTCCAGGAACACTTTTTTTATCTCATCAATTTCTACCTGCATGTAATTTTTATTGTGCGTAAAAATAGTGGATTTTATTTACCGGTGCCAAAGCTTCAGAAAGTAAAAAAATCCATACAAAGAAGCAGGGAGTAAAGAAGCCTGTTACCAGCTTCTCTTAACTCACTTCTTTACATGGAAAATTATTCGCCTTCCAGCGGAACATTTGCCGGTTTTGCGGTCCTCCTCTTTTTGCGTGGATCTGTTCCATCCATTTGAACAATTTTGGGATAAAATTCTCCCATCACATCAACCAGGGCCAGCTGGTTTCTCATTACCTCCCGTATATCCTTGTAAGCGAGTGGCGCTTCATCCAATCCGCCACCGATCAGCGTTACGCCATGTTCTCTCAGCACATTTCTCAACGCCTCGTGTGTAATACTTGCAAAAGCCCTGGTACGGCTCATCCTACGCCCCGCCCCATGACTGGCTGAGTTGATAGCGGCTGTTTCCCCCTTTCCTTTCACAATGAATCCGGGTGCTGTCATACTTCCAGGAATAATGCCCAGTACATCTTTACCGGCAGGCGTGGCGCCTTTCCGGTGAACGATCACTTCCCTATCTTCAAAGATTTCCTTCCAGGCAAAGTTGTGGTGGTTCTCTACCATTGTTACCGGTTGTTCACCGATCGCGTTTGCAATCTTTTTATGGATCGCGTGGTGACAGGCGCTTGCATAATCACCCGCCAGGTTCATGGCCAGCCAGTATTCCATGCCTTCTTCCGTATCCAGGCCCATCCAGGCCAGGTGCTTTGCCTCCTGTGGCAAAACAGTTTTTTCCATCGCGATTTTGGTATAGTGATTGGCAATATTGGCGCCTAATCCACGGCTTCCGCTATGGCTTAGTAAGCCAATATATTTACCAGGCGCTATTCCTAACTGGTTACCCTGGGCTGTAATGTTCACTTCACCAAATTCTACAAAGTGATTACCACTTCCGGAAGAACCCAATTGCCGTGCTGCCTTCATTTGTAAATTATTCAAAAAGGATATCTCTTTAAATTCTTTACGGTCAATTACTGCGTCAGCTGTGAGGCCGCCATTAATTTCATTTTTGCTAAAATCTCTTCCTGCGCCAAACAAGGTATTTGCTATCAATTCCCGTTTAAAAAAAGAAGCTCTTTTCTCCAGGTCGTTTGCAGGGATATTAAAAATACTCAGGCACATACGGCAACCGATATCCACGCCAACTGCGTAAGGGATAATGGCATTGTCAGTTGCAAGCACTCCACCGATCGGTAATCCATATCCCTGGTGGGCATCGGGCATCAGGGCACCTGCAACGGAAACCGGGAGCCTGGAAGCAATTGCCATTTGTTGTATTGCCCCGTCCTCGATCTGGCTTGCCCCGAATACATTGTAATGGATACCTTTTTCATTTAAAGAAAAAGAGGTTCCTGTCCCTTCAAAAGAAGCGTCTGCGGCATTGCTTTTTGACAATAGCTTTTGAGCTATTTTTCCCAGTTGCTCATCTGCGAGGTAGCGTTCCGGTGATGTCAATACATCTTTTAATATCTGCAATGCTTCCTCTTCTGTTTGATGTTTAAAATAAGTGCCCATGGTATGCATGGCTACACTTATCACCGGTCCTTCATCGTAGCCAATGGCACGGATCTGCTTACCGGTTAATTTTAATTTGCTCATTTTGCGTTATTTATTCTTTTTGTAAATCGTACTATGTTAATAATATAATGATGTATTTGATTATCAATCGTGATCCATACTTTGTATCACCATAAATTAAAATCGTATCCCATAATCACAGTCCGGCGATGGAAATCCCCCTGCTTCCTGTTTCATAGGTGTAAAGTAAAATTGGTTCGACGATCTCATTAATTTATTTAATTTACTGTTTAATGCGTTCTGCTAAAAAATTGCAACCAGCAATACTTTACACAAATGAATTAATTGCAAGCCCTTCCTTGAGCGCCCATGCCTCCATACACTTCCGGGCTTCTGCTGAAATTGCTTTATTCATTTTTGCTTTTGCCTGCACAATTTTTTGTAATGCTAAATTCACTTCAATGGTCGCAATTATTTCCAGCAATACTCCGCCTGAATATTTGCGAAGCGAAAAAATAGCAGACTTCCCCTTTGCACAATAGTGAGAATAGGAACCAACACAATGCTTCATTGCCTTGCCTTCTTCAGATAACAGCCTCGAATCCGTAAGCTCTTCCAATACAAATAATTCCGATTTTTTTTCTGCTCTAAAACCCTCTATTCCGCATGGCTTCCACAACAGGGATACTTTATTATAACAAAAACGGTTATGCCAGGTATCGCTTTGCCTTAGTAAAGATTGCAACGTTCGCCCCTTCAAGCTATAAGCAGCATTTTCTCTTTTTGCTTCCCGGACATAATCGATCAGTTCTGTCATTTTATTATGGTTAAACATGCCGCCATTCACCAATAAATGAATAAAGGTTTCCCAAAAATCTTCATTGCCGTAAGGCTTTGAGCCTAACCAGGAATAAGCGATTCTTTCCGCAAGCCTATCCTCTCCATTTAGTCCCTTTACCTGCGCCCATCTTAAAGCCTCAGCTATTGAAAATTTATCAGGCGCCTGTAAAAAATAATGACCCATCTTTTTTGTAAACGGAATGGGAATATTTTTCAACTCTTTTACGCTACCGCCCGAACCGACATGGATCAACCACCTGGTATGATCCTTATTGCGTGTTTCATAAAAGCATTTGTACAAAAATGACGGTATTTCATATTTGCAAAAAAGATGCGTTGCCAACTCAATTATCTGCGCCCCTGCTTTTTTTGATAAAGGCCTCCAGTTAAACAAATCATTTCGCCAGGAAGTCCTGAACAGCGTCATTTTGTAAACTGCCTGGATATATTGTTCACCACTCAATAGCTCAGAATGGCTGTAAAGATGTGTAAATACATCCCGCAAAATTTTTCTTTCTTTTGCATTTGTTTCCAAAGAAAAATTATCAAAGCATTCATTTATTCTCCATATTCTTCTGTCCGAAAATAAAAAACTCAAATCTTCATTTAAATACAATTGCCCGATGATCTCGTCAAATCGTTTGAAACGTTTCCGGGAAAAATTGAGCGCCTGTTGAATTACGGCCTCTCTCTCCACGGTCATTTCCAATTTCTTCTCCCGGTTAGTTTTATTCTTCTTTGCCATGACCATTGCTTTATTCTTGTGAGTCAAAAAGACTTTCCCACTGGTGGTAAATCCTTTTGAATATTTTTTACCTTCTTATTTTAAATTTTAAATTGTTTAAAAATCTATTTTGTTAGCGCTGCAGATTGCTTAACACAAACTGCAGCGTTTAACAAAATCTTTCTCTCCTTATTCACCAATCAATTCATCGCCGTTTCCCTTCTGAATCCTACAACCTGTACGGAAGGCAAAACTATCTCCGGATCATCCGGGTTAGCGATCTCCGCAATTGTCATGGGATGTGTTATTTTTTTATTAAACCCCAGGTGGTCGCTTAACCGCTGACTTTTTAATGAACCCAGCTTTCCAAATTCATACTTAGCGATCAACCTGCCCTTCCTTAGCAAGGCGCTGTCAACCAAATGCAATGCACTGTTGAATGTGCAAATGATCTGTACATTAAGACAATCGCTTAGCAAACCATCACTTATATTTAACAGGTTACTTACGCTGCTGTTGCTATTGATCTTCCTGTCCATGATGATATTCTCCGCATCCTCAATGATCAAAACCGCATTGGGGTTGTCAATCAACAGGTCAATAAATTCCGGGTTCATCAGGTTCCCTGCCACGCCGGGTGAAACAAATAATATCCTCTTTTTGACAGTCCCGACCAGGTGGCGCAAGTAGGTAGTTTTACCGGTACCGGGCAACCCATGCAATAGTATGATGCCTTTATCATTATCTTTTTCCAACCTTGTCCTGATTATCTCATCTACTATTTTGAAATCATCATTGTAGTAGAGGTCAAGGTCCAACGAGGTCGGCTTAATCTCCAGTTGCTTTAATTCAAGGCCGCCGGCTGATAATGAAATTATGTTGATTTCATACTCATCGATTTTGCCGATCGATTTATAACCGCTAAAAACTTCTATCAACCTGTTCGCATAATCGTACCTGTTATCACCGAACAATATCCTTGCATAATCATTGCAGAGTTCGATCATTACTTTATTTTTCAGCCTGAAAATTGTCCTGTTAAACTCCAACCTGTTTTGCTGCCAGCTATAATAATTGCTTTGGTAAATCGCCAGTACCTGCCCTGCATTTTCACTTTCAATATATTCATATGCCTTGCTTACGTCAATGTTGTTGATAAAGCTCATGCACGGAGTTCTGTTGAACTCCTGCAGGTAAAAAGACTTTGCATCGATATAATTAGCATCGAAGATGTCTTTATTTTTTGGTGGGCTCAGCTTATGCCTGATTTGCATAAGCAACCGCTTTGCAAATTTTGTCGCGCCAGGGATGATCCAAACGATTAGCCTGAAAACCAATACTGCTATAATTATTTGTGCCATGTTTTCTATTATTTAATTTTCTAATTCAATTTATGATCGTTTTACTGTACAACTTTATTGGCACAGCTGCTGCTGGCAAATGCACCTGGCTTTGCTTTGAACGCGAATCCCATTCCCATAATGTAACCCATCGCTTCCTTTAACGCATCATTGCTTTTAAAGGATGGATTAGTGTTGATATCAACATGCACCTCCATGTCTACATTGTATAAAGTAAATATTTTACAAAGCGCATACGCCACATCAATACTCTTTGCCACCTCCACTAACATCCTTTGTTTAATACCCATTTTTTGCAAAGTGGTTTCATTACAGATATACATAAACCCGCCCTTACCTTTTCGGATAAATACAATTACTGTTGCGAATTCTGTCTCCTTGCCTTTTACCTGGCTGTCGGTTCCGATACACACTTTTAATTCATGCCCCATTTCTTTTTCCCTTGTCAAGGTGGCCTCTACTTCATCTTCGATGGGTTGAAGTATTTTTTCTCCGCTAAGTTTTCTCCATTGCCTTTTCATTGTATATTTTTTTTGCTCTCATCAACTTTTTTTAACCAGGTGTATAAATTAAACGTAATCCTTCTTTGCAACTGGATTTCACAGATCTCACAATTGTAAGTTTTGCGGAGAGTGAAGGACCCGAACCTTCGTCCCAATTTTCTCGGGAGCCCAGGCTTAGCAGGCCTGCACATTACCACTCTGTCAACTCTCCAATGTTGGCCCGGAGAGATTCGAACTCCCAATCCCCGAATTAAAAGTTCGGTGCATCTAACCATTGAGCTACGGGCCATTTTATTTCCGACTAACACAATTATTTGTAGCCCAAACAGGATTCGAACCTGTATCACTGCATTCGTAGTACAGCATTCTTCCATTAAACTATAAGCCCTTTGCGTGCGACTTCCAGATTTGAACTGAAAACATCCATCTTATATTTACCTCTCAGAAAGAGAGGAAGACAGACATGTTACCCTTACACCAAGCCGCATTATTTTAACAGGTTGTCTCCGGGAATCGAACCCTGTTCTTCACATCCACATTGTGGCGCTTTACCAAAATAAGCTAAAGACAACAGCTACTGTTCGTATGTAAACTGACCCTATTTCAATGGATCTGCAATCTGTAATATTAGCCTGTACACCAACGAACCAGGGAATCGAACCTTGCAGTTATAATTGAGCATAAAATCCAGCTTAAATAATTTATTTGACAATAATTGTTTTTCTTTAGCGCACAAAAAAACCCGGTCAGATTTTTATTCCGACCGGGTTTGTCTAACGCTGAAAGCCATTTATGCTTTCATTAGCGCACACCACGGTCGTATGTCCGGACATAGTTTGCCCACAAATTTGTTAAAGCGTTTACAGATACTTTGCCCGTCTTCAAACAAATAAGTTAATAACTGATGTCTTAATATCCTTGTCATATTTTTTATCGCTAAAAGATTTTTATTTAAATTTTATTCATAAAAAAACCCCGATAATTTTTCGGGGCTTTCATTACTCAGTGTTGGTAAACTTTATTATTACGCACCCGCATGATTTGCACCGAAACCTGTCTGACCCATTACCAGGCTAGTCCAGCTTTTTGATTCGATATGTAAAAAATTGCGTTGCATGATCTTTATTTTTTTGCAGTGCAAAGATGAATTTATTTTTCTCATTTCACCAAATTTTTTTTTAAATATTTATTAACACGTAAAAATAAATAAGCTTGCATCAAGCGATAAGGTGCTCTAGCCGAAGTAATTATTTTTTAAGCCCACTGGTTTGCCTGGTAATTATTGCTTGATTTTTCACTGCTTTATTCCTGTTTCATGTTATTTTTTTTCCACCAGGTATTTCCAATATCTCTTCGGCATGTGCTGGATATGAAGTTTCATATTTTTTCTTGCCGCTATATTTACACTGCTAAAATACTGTTGCCATAACTTTTGATACAGGTCCTCCTGGTCGTCGTATAATGCTTTTACATCCTGTTGGTTATTGACACCAGTAGAAAAATTCATTTCAACTTCCTCCACTTTTTCGCCATCATAATACAACCCATATTTTCGCAGGGCATCGTAGATCAGCCATCGCTGGTCTGCATAACGGTTTTTAAAATGCTTGCAGATCAATGGCAATACATTAAAATCCGGCTGGATGATAGAATAATACAATTGATCTTTTGTTAATTGGAAACGTACAAAAGCTTCC
This sequence comes from Ferruginibacter sp., assembly GCA_039916545.1. Classification (GTDB taxonomy): domain Bacteria; phylum Bacteroidota; class Bacteroidia; order Chitinophagales; family Chitinophagaceae; genus Ferruginibacter. Next base: position 48,452 of record JBDSLD010000224.1, on the reverse strand, counting down.
ATGCGATGCTTTTCCCTGGCCACTTTTTTACTCGTTTGAACTACCATCAATACATCCGGGTTACTATAATCATTTTCTACTCCGTGGCCTGATTTTATCACATATTGAATGTAATGTAAGAGTACGTTTTCAATGTCCTTTATTTCAGACAAGAAAGTTTTATACAATTGCGCAAAAGAATTTTTTGATAGTTTTTCTGTCAGCCTTTTATAAACCCGGGAGTATTTGTCCGGATTGGTTTCAACTATGTGACTACCCCCAAACAGGCTTCCGGTGGCCATCCCGTTTTTATAAATAACGGGCTGCATAATTTTATATTCGTAAATTTCAAACACAGCAGTCAGCAAGCCATGAAAGCTTCCATCATATAGCACAACATTCATTTAAAACATAGTTAACTGGGGTGAAAAATTTGGCTTGTATTTACTACTTCCTTCAGACAAAATAAATTGTTTGATCTGCCAGGGCTGCCAGTCCTTTCTTTCGAATTCGGAATCACTGTTTATGAAATATTTTGCGCGGTTAAATGATATCCCGATCTTTTTCAAATGCTCCAGGGTAAGCCTTCTGAATTTTCTGGCAGCACAAATCTTTTGAGCGCTTTGAATACCGATGCCCGGCACCCGTATTAGCAGGTTGTAATCAGCCAGGTTGATATCAAGCGGAAACTGGTGAAGGTTGCGCAAGGCCCAACTTAATTTTGGGTCAATATCAGCATCCAATAAAGGATTTTCCGGATTTACGATTTCCAGTACCTGGAAATTATAAAAACGCATCAGCCAATCTGCCTGGTACAACCGATTTTCCCTGATCATGGGCACCGGTGTTCCTATTGCGGGCAAGCGGTTGTCATTGCTGATCGGCACATAACCGGAATAGTAAACGCGTTTCAAATTCATCTTCTTATAAAATCCATTGGCCAGGTAAAGGATTTCCAAATCGGTTTCGGGTGTTGCACCAATCACCATTTGTGTACTCTGTCCAGCGGGCGCAAACATAGGCGCTTTTTTAAATAACCGCTTCTCTTCGCGGTTGGCAATGATCGCTGTTTTTAAATACTCCATTGGCTTGATCATGTCATTCCTGTTCTTGTCAGGCGCGAGCAGGGCAAGGCTTTTTTCGGTCGGCATTTCTACATTGATACTTAGCCGGTCGGCATACAGACCAGCTTCTTTCAATATGTCTTCACTGGCACCGGGAATAGTTTTCAGATGAATATAACCATTGAACTTATGTTCTGTTCTCAACTTTTTTGCAACCAGTACCAGGCGCTCCATTGTGTAATCCGCATTCTTAAAAATGCCGGAACTTAGAAATAATCCCTCAATATAATTTCGGCGGTAAAAGTTAATGGTAAGGTCAACTACCTCCTGAACGGTAAACCCCGCACGTTTAATATCATTGCTTTTTCTACTCACGCAATAGGCGCAATCAAATATGCATACGTTGGTGAGCAATATTTTGAGCAGGGAAACACATCGTCCATCTTCGGTGTATGCATGACAAATTCCATTGCTTGCATTGCCTAAACCTTTATTGTGATTTTTTCTATCACTGCCGCTACTGGCACAGCTTACATCATATTTGGCTGCATCGGCAAGTATAGAAAGTTTTTCAGTTATTCTATCACTCATGATCAAGTATTTTGTGGCCGGAGTTTAAAATTATCTTACCGGCATTTATTTTTTTTTAAATAATAATAATTAAGTGGATAAATGAAATATCAAATGGAAAATTCATTTATCTCCGTAGCGGCTGGAACTCCTATTTTTCAATTCGCATAAATAATGTGTGGCCAAATCATGAACACTACGCAAAGGATATCTTACGAAGAATCCCTGGTTCATAATTGTTATTAATTATTTTAGCCTACATCAATACGGCAATGTCAAAAACATCCCTTCTTTATTGATACCGCTTACATGTGCTTCACTTAAAAAATAATCATTTCCATGCAGCCATTCGAAGCTATCCGCCCATAGGCTGGCTTTTTTTATAAATTCATTTTCCCAGGACTGGCTGATGATGATGGTGCCTTCTGCCAGGTTGCCAATCAAAAAGTCTTTCAGCTTGTCATCGAAATATGGAATGGAAATAATAAAATCCAATACTTCTTCGTCGGTAGCGCCGGGATAGGGCTCATTGTCGAACTGTTGTCGTTTTGATTCGCGGTGCTTATCGATCGTTTGACTGATCTTCTTAAAAATAATTTCTACCAGGTAATCTTTGGTGATAGAATTCATGCTAACTAATTTAAGTTTTAAAAAAGTGTTCCCTGTGCGCCGGGCCGTTTAAATATATTCGTGTTCAGGCTCCATTCCTCGGCATTCATATTGTACAGCTTACCATATTTTTTATATTGTTGCGCGACCATTGCCGCTATGTTTCCTTCGCCCCGCATGCGGACACCCCACCTGGTATCGTTCACTTTTCCATCGTGGCTCTGCTCTATCAGGTGCCATACTTTATCTGCATGATTTGGAAAATTTTTATACAACCAATCGTGAAATAGCAACTTGATCGCGCCATTCAATCTTATAAAAGTATAAGCCGTAAAAGTGGCTCCGTTGTCCGCGGCAGCTTTCATGATCCGCTGCATTTCATGCTCGTTCAGACCAGGGATCATCGGCCCCATCATAATACCCATGCGCACACCTGCTTTACTGAGTTCTTCTATTACTTTTAATTTTTGCTTTGCAGTGGTGGTTCTTGGTTCCATGATACGGCGCAGGTCCTCATTGAAAGAAGTAATAGAGACCATTGCTGAAACAATTCCTTTTTTCGCCATATCCTGCAAAACATCTTTGTCTTTTATGATCCATGAATTTTTGGTAAGGATACCCACCGGCTGATTGAACTCGTTGCACACTTCCAGCAAGCCTCGTGTAAGCCGGTATTTTTGCTCGGCAGGTTGGTAGCAATCGGTATTACCACTCAACATGATTGGCGCACATTCCCATTTTGGATGCATCAGAAATTTTCGTAACAACTGGGGCGCATTTTTCTTGATGATGATCTTGCTTTCAAAATCAAGCCCGGCACTGTAACCCCAGTATTCATGTACATTACGCGCATAGCAGTAAATACAGCCATGCTCGCAGCCGGCATAGGGATTCATACTGTAACCCATTCCCACATCTTTACTTTCCACTTTATTTACGATAGTCTTCGATTCCTGCTCCAGGTATTGAGTGGGTATATTCGATTCTTCCCAATCATCGATGCTTTCAATGTGTTCCTTTGTTTGCTCATTTGTCAGGAACCGGTTTTTAGTATTGATTTGGGCTCCCCTGCCATATAGATAGGTTCCCTTTGATCTTTGTTCTTCATCGTCCCCAGGGTTCGCTGTAGGGTCATGCGCCGCAGGTTTTACCTTGTGATGATCCTGTTTTAATTTCTTATCCATATAGTTAGTTTGTTTTTATCACTTGGTATATTTAAAATATCAGCGTATCCATAATACATCCGCATCAGGCAGATATTATTACCCATTAATTTTTACTCATTTCTAATCACTAATTATTCATCCCTCATTCCTCACCACACATTTCCTATGTCACATAAGTTCACACTTGATTATAAAATCAATTAATAAATCCCTGTATCTGTGTCTGAACGCTGATTTGAATGATGAAATTGATTGTCGGTCTCCGGGCATTATTACCAGGAGTGGTTTCAGAAATAAATCTGGCCAATCACAACGAACAGACAAATCGTGGTTCAGACAACTTAACAGGATCAACATCATATGAATAGCTTAGCCAAACAGGTCACCCTGAACAGTTGTTACGGGCAGGTTTTGAAATTCAAAACGTGCTGCAATTGTGTACTTCATTTCCCCAACGGGCCGCTTTAAAAGCAACATCGCGTCAGCAATAAATCTTCCGGTAAAATGCAGGTTACTAAATTCAAGCCAGCCCTTTTCATATTGCCATGGCTGAAGTTTCCTGGCAATGGTAAGATGAGGCTGCAATATAAAATGCGGTTTGTTGTCATCATTTAATTTCATTAATCGCTGGGCATCTGCACGTATTCCTTTTACCAGGTTTTCTATTGGGACCTTGCTTGTGATATTGATATAAATGGTATGCGATGGAAAGCTGCCGTAATCTTTTAATTCTATTTTTACCGGCGGACAACCCATTGCAATTACCTGCAACCGGTTGATTATTTTTTCTTCCATCATCTGGTATTGCACAAAATTGACTAAAGTAATATGCGGCTTACCATAAACAGCAGATGGATTTTTATAGGTGTCGAAAAAATATTTTTTAACCTCCATGATCTTATCTCTCAATGCTTCATGCGGATTCAATACCAATAAATATTCATTTATTTTATAGCCGGGCATAGTATTTGATAAATCCCGCTCTTTTAATTTCAGTGGTGCTGTAACAGCTACTTGTGGTTGCTTTTTCATAAATATGTGTATTGAAAAATTATAGTTATTGAAATAAATTTCCTTGTAAAATTGTAGTCAATGTTTCAGTGCCTCCGAATTCGAGCCGATAGACTTCCTCGTATCTATCTTTTTCTCCGATGTTACGTTTTAACAATATCATTTCATTGGCTGTAAAGCTTCCGGAAAATCTTTTTCGGGTATACTCGATCCTGCTTTGCGCGTATTGTTCAACACTCAATTCTTTACAAATAGTCAAATGCGGCTCTAAAATAAACCGGGGAGGAAATTTTGAATAACTATTTATTACCCGTGTAGTTTTATTAGTGATTTTTCTTACCAATTGCATAATGTCCACTTTGTATAAAATATTCAGGTACATCGTATGCTGGGCGAACCATTTATAATCTTGCAACATAACCCGCATCTTATTTTGATTTTCACTGATTGCTATCAAATGCTGAATGATTTCATTTTCCCCGGAACCGGGCAGTAAAAAATTCGCCAGCGTAATATGCGGTCTTCCATAAATAGCACAGCAATTTCTATACATCTCGAAAAAATACTTTTTTTCTTCAATGATTTTATCCCGTAAGGCACCCATGGGACTAAGTATTAATAGATATTCAAATAATCCATGCGCAAATCCGCCCTGTATAAAACCCTTTATTTCGCCTGTCGGTGTATTCGAGCGGATGAATGACTGCGACGGCGTTTTAATAAGAACTTTCATAAATGTGCATTTTTAAATTTGGAAATACCAACTAATTTAGTATAAATTTACTAAAATATTTAGTTACTAATAAAATAAATTTTATGGAAGTGGAAAACTTTTTGGGCAGCAGCTACGAGGGAAGCAAGCGTTTTAGCCAGCATGACGTTCCCATGGCCAATGCTTCCGGCTTTGGCGCCGCCGCTGATGATTATATGGAGAGAGGGATCGACCTGAACGAACAATTGATTATCAATAAGCCTGCTACTTTTTTTATGCGGGTAAGTGGAAACAGCATGATCAATGCGGGAATTTTCAATGACGACATAGTAATTGTGGATAGGAGTATAAAAGCAAAAAATGGAAAAATAGTAATTGCCATACTGGACGGCGAATTACTGATCCGGCGCTACGAGCAAACAATGAACAAACTGAGATTAGTGCCTGAAACAAATAAGCTGGCTGCTATTGATGTAAGCGAATTCAGCGATTTCAATATATGGGGCGTTGTTACCTGCGTAATGAGGATAGTCGACAGCAGCCTCGCAAATTTTCAAAATAACAGCAAGCACAAACAAAAAAAATAGTATGAAAGCCATTGTAGACTGCAATAGTTTTTATTGTTCCTGCGAGCGGTTGTTCCTGCCACATCTTGATAAAAGACCCGTCGTCGTATTGAGTAATAATGACGGCTGTATTGTTTCGCGCAGCGATGAAGCAAAGGATCTGAATATCCCGATGGCGACGCCTTATTTTTTAGCCAGGCCGATAATAGACAAGTATAATGTAGCTACTTTTTCAAGTAATTACAATCTCTACGGTGATTTAAGCTGGCGGGTGATGGAAACTTTGCGCAGCATCCTGGGGCCCGCTAACGTTGAAGTCTATTCGGTGGATGAAGCGTTTTTAAACCTGGATGAATTTGATGGCCAGGATTTACAACAGGTAGCATTTAAAATACGTAAAACGGTGGAAGAATGGACCGGCATAAAAGTCTCCGTAGGTGTGGCACCAACCAAAGTGTTATCCAAAGTAGCCAACCATCTTGCAAAAAAAAATAAAGATGCCACTGAATGTGTAGTAATACTGGATACCAAAGAAAAAATAAGCCAGGCACTGCAGCATACACCAGTAAACGAAATCTGGGGCGTGGGCCGTCAATATGGAAAAAAATTAAAAGATCTGTTTGCTATTTTTACCGCTTTCGATCTATCAAAAAAAACAGAAGAATGGGCGCATAAAAACCTGGGCGGTGTAGTAGGCATACGGTTGATAAAAGAATTGAAGGGTGAGCCTGCCCGGGAAATAGAAGGCCAGCTAACAGAAAAAAAGATGATCGCTACTACCCGTATGTTTGGGCACAATGTAAAAAATGTCAGCGATATTAAAGAGGCAGTCGCCACTTATACTACCAAGGCCGCAGAGAAATTGCGCAGGCAAAGAAGTGCTGCTAATGTGATCAGTGTTTTTGTAGTCGCTAAAGGAGAAAATCACAATATTGACTTCAGGCATGGCGATACAAAGAGCAGTCATATTACTTTACCGGTGGCTACTTCTTCAACACATGAATTGATAAAGCCTGCGGTACAACTTGTTGACCAGCTATTTGTTCAGGGTAAGTCATATAAAAAGGCTGGAGTAATGCTGAGCGGACTGGTTCCTGACTCCACCATCCAGGGAAATTTATTTTCAGAAAAGCAAAATTGTAAACGTCAACTAATGGGAATGCTGGACAATATTAATTTTGCGATGAGGGATGACATGTTAAAATTTGCCGCTTCAGGTACAACAAGAGATTGGAAGATGCGGCAGGAATTAAGAAGCCCAAGATACACTTCAAGATGGGATGAAATGTTTGAAGTAAAATAGTTGCAATTTTATCTTAGTTGTAGTTCGTGTAATTCGTTCTTTGATATTTCGTATAATTCAAACCTTAGAACAAAGCTGTTTGTTGCGAAATAAAGGTTGGCTTTTCCAGGCTCAAGCCGCATATTGCATTTATTTTATCTACCAGGTAAACTGTCAGCTCAGGAGATTTAGCTTCATCATGCATATGCATGAAAAAATATACTTCTTCCAGGCCATTGTCCAGCCAATACTTGATCCGGTCTATCCAGGCATCTATCCTTGTATAATCAGTGCTGTGCAAACTGTTACCAACATATCGAATAAATACTTTAGGTATTGTTAAATACATATGTGCGCAATCCCTTCGCCCACTCGTGTCCGTTATGACAGCGCCAATATTTAATTCTTTTAGTTTTGAAAAAAGCTCGTTGGTTTTTTGCGGTTCTGTAAACCAGCCGGGGTGCCTTACTTCAACAAAAAATTGCAGGTCTTTTGGAAGTGATTCAAGGTAAGTAAATAATTCTTCTTTGCGGTTCGGAGAAAAAATTTCGCTGACCTGGATAAAGATCGGGCCAAGGTGTTCTTTAAAAGCCAAAACGCCTTTTAAAAACTCGGTAGTCATCGAGTCTTTTCCCTTCAATGTGCCGTAGTGTGTTACTCCTTTGTACATTTTAGGGCAAAATAAAAAGTCTTTTTTTGCCGCCTTATCAGACCATTTTTGTATGACCTCAGTTCCGTAAATTTTATAATGAGTAGCGTTTAATTCGACGCTGTTGTAATGCTGCACATAGTTTTCCAGGAAATCCTTTTCTTTAGTCCTAGGTGGATATATCGTACCAACCCATTCGGTTCTTCCCCATTTGGCACAACCGATATACACTTTAGTATTTGCAACCTTTTCTTTCAATACGCCCTCATTAAAAGCCGGTTCAGGCGGCAATATAAAATCAACGGTATCTAATTCATTTTCAGGTACACGACCAAATTCCATGCGTATTTATTTTAAATTTTCTCTACTACCCGGTAACCTTTTCCGCTGCGGAGCCTTTCATAAAAAGCAACATTCATCATTACCAATAACATTCCGTAAAAAGTATCTTCAAAAGGAATGGTATAAATTCGTATCCCCAGGTTTTCAGCATTATTGTAAACTACAACAGGTATCGCCGTAAGAAAACCATTTACAACCAGGAAAGGTATTAAGACAATGGCGAATGAAATTAAAAACACCGCCTGGTTGAACGCCTGGAAAAATCGGCTGAAAAAATAAATACCGGCTATAAAAATTGAACATAAAATAAAAGTCCAGCAGGTATAATTCCTTGAATAAAAAAATAATCCGGTTATTAACAAAACAATGGCCAGCGTCTTCAATGAAACTTCAGCAATTTTTGTATTTCTTAACCCGGGAAAATAACAGCGGATACATTCGTAAATAAACACGCAGCAATAAGGAACAATAAAAAAGAACAATATTTCTTCGACTGGCAAATTCATCAATTTTATACCGGTAATATATTTTTCATTGAAACTCCAAACACCCACTGAAGTGAAATAAATATCCCAGGCGATGTAAAATAATGCAGGAATTATCATTGCGGGAAAAAGAAATTTCCATTTTTTATAAAACCCTACTTTTTTATCGAAGCTAAGCGCAAATGGCCCAACTAATGAGGCGGCAAGAATAAGAAAATAAGTGTAGTGCGCATTCATGTCAGTATCACCCCGGCCAACAATTTGGCTGCTTCAAAGATGTCATTATTTTATTTGATAAAAGATATTCGCAAAAACAATTCCTTATTGGCCCTTACCTCAAAAACGTCGATAATCTTTGAATCAGACGCGGTGACAACTAAAAAATAACATCACTTATTTGAAGCCGAAGCCTGTTGGTTGGCCTTTTTTTTGCTGTCAGCCCTCACCTTGTCCCAATATTTTTTTGCCACGAACAACATACCAAAACTTTCCCCTTCGTGCTTACCCAGGTGTTTATGATGCATCTTGTGCGCCCACCGGATGGACCGGATATAGGTGTTATTGCTGCGGGTAAAAAATTTGAATCGCTGGTGAATGATCACTTCATGTACAACAAAATAAGCAAGTCCGTACAAGGCAACACCTGCACCTATTGCCGTTACCCAATGCACCTTAAACATCATACCCAGCATGATACACAACCAACATGGAATAGCGAAGATCAGAAAAAAAGCATCATTCTTTTCGAAAAAACCAGGGCCCTTTTTATGATGGTCTTCGTGCAGGTACCATAAAAAACCATGCATTATAAAACGATGCGTAAGCCAGGTAATACCTTCCATAGTAAGAAAGGTAGCCAAAGCGATAGATATAAAAACCAGCGCACTCATAATTTCAAATATTGTATTTTATCACAAGCTTACTTCAAAAATGTTCTTAACAACAAAAAAAACATTACCTGGATAAGAAACAAATTTACTGCGAATTTGTTTTTCTTATTGAACCTGCAAAATTGAAAAATAGTTAACATCAGCATGCTGATCACCAGCCAGCTGATATAGTTGAAAAACGGGACTTCCCCGTTGCCCTGCCAGGTCCAAAACCCCAATTTTATAGCTACCGGCTCCATCAGCCAATCGAAGGCAACAGCCATGGTGGCGCTATCTATTATTACAGACATTGCTTTTATTAAAAGTGGCGGCTCCTTACTATCGATCGCAACCCGCCTGATCACTTTTAAAAGCAAAGTTTGCGTACTAATGCCACAACAGTAAATGATGATAAACCAGTTAACCCCAATTATCAGCGGCACCCCCATCCATTGAACCCCTAAAACCTTCCCATAGCTGTAATCGCCAAACAACAAACCCGTATTGACACCGGCCATTTCGGAAAAAATACCGATTAGCAGAACCGCTACCATAAAAACGAAGAAGGCAATATTTTTTCCCTGCTGCGTCCATACCAGCAATGAAAAAGACAATAACAAATTAAAAGGCGTTGAACGGATAAAAAATCCATTGTCAAAAAAGAGCAGACCAAGTAAACCGATCGAATGGAAAAACAGGGCAATCGCAGTGGCCACCTGGTATTTTGCTAATTTTATCACAGGTAAATAAGATTTTTATCTTTTCCAGCACCAAGACTAAAAAACAAGCTTAGGAACCTGGAGTAAGGCCGGCAATATACACTTCCAGTTTTGGAAAAGCAATTTTAAACCAGGCCGTGTACTTATGGGCGTGCAACTGCAGTGATTCTTTGATTTCAGCCAATGTTTTAAAACAATAGTCTGCAACTTCATCCGGGTTAGGTTTTATCTCACCCGCATAATTACCGACGAACACATGATCGAATTCATATTCCGTTAAACCATTGTCGTATGGGGCCTTATAAATAAAGTCAAATGCTTTTTTCAATGATGTACTAAAGCCCATTTCTTCCTGCAACCTTTCCTTTGCGGCCTGTAAGATATCCGCGCCGGGGCGCGGATGGCTACAGCATGCATTGGTCCATAAACCAGCGCTGTGGTATTTATTTGCCGCCCTTTTTTGCAATAACATTTCACCCTTTGCATTAAAAATAAAAATGCTGAAAGCCCTGTGTAGCAGGGCTTTTTGATGAACTTCCATTTTTTCCATTGTCCCTATCGGCTGATCCAATTCATCTACTAAAATAACATCCATAACTATTTGATCTTTATAATAAATTTAATTGCCTGCGCAAGCTGGCTTTTGCTACAATATAAACCTTTCCATAATTGGGGATGCGAATGCGCTGCTCTAAAATATTGGAAGGTTTTGTCTTTTTAATCTTCCTGAATAAGGATAAATAATATTTGTAAGCTACGTATACACCGAACCTGGCTTTAACCGGTAAGCGTATAATTCCTTTGTAGGCATCTGCAAAATCTTTGGCAACATCCTGTTCAATTTGATCTTTCATAGAACTGGTAAAATTACTAAAATCCACTTCCGGAAAATAAGTTCTGCTCAATTGTTCAAAATCTGATTTCACATCTCTCAAAAAATTCACTTTCTGAAACGCGGCTCCCAAAGATTGCGCAGCGGGTTTTAATTTCTCGTACATTGCCGTATTGCCTTCGCAAAATATATAAAGGCACATAAGTCCTACTACTTCTGCGCTTCCGTAAATGTATTCCAGGTAACATGCGCTGTTGTAAGTCGTTTTACTCAGGTCCATCTCCATGCTTTTAAAAAAAGCCTCGATCAGATCACCTGGTATCCGGTATTTATTTACAGTGATCTGGAAGCTATTTAAAATCGGATTCAGGCTGATCTTTCTTTCAATGGCCCTGTACGTTTCAATTTTAAATTCTTCCAGTAATACTTCTTTATGATACTCATGAAATGTATCCACAATCTCATCGGCAAAGCGGACGAAGCCGTAAATATTGAATATCGGTACGCGCATATCAGTGTGTAGCAATTTGATAGCGCTGCTGAAAGAAGTACTATATTTCTCCGTAGTAGCTTTACTGCACTGCTGACTTAATTCATGAAAAAGGTTCATCATCTTAATCGATTGATTTTGTCGAACGACTATAATACAGGCACAGAATTAGCCCTTTCTTACTCGTGTTATTTACCCAAAATACTTTACTACTTCTTTCGCTACAACTTCGCCACTGATCAGGCTCGGCGGCACTCCGGGGCCAGGCACCGTCAACTGACCGGTATAAAATAAGTTCTTAATTTTTTTACTACGCAATCCTGGTTTTAAAATAGCAGTTTGCATCAGTGTATTCGCTAATCCATAAGCATTGCCTTTAAAAGAATTGTAATCTGTTTTAAAGTCGCTGATGGAATAAGACTTCCGGTAAATTATAAAATCTTTTACAGACTGCGATATCTTGTTTTCAAAACGGGCCAATATTAGTTCGAAATATTCATCACGAAGTTGATCAGTATCGTTTTCGAGGCCACTGGCAATCGGAATAAGAAAAAATAAATTTTCACATCCTGCAGGAGCTACCGACGGATCAGTTACTGAAGTAGCGCTAACATAGAACAATGGGGCAGACGGCCATTTCGGCTCCATATAAATTTCTTTTCCATGCGCATCAAAACTTACATCAAAAAATAAAGTATGGTGCTGTAAGTTGGATAATTTTTTGCTTAATCCTACATAATACAACAAGCAACTTGGCGCCATTACTCTTTTTTCCCAGTATCTTTCGCCATAACTTCTATATTTTTCTGGCAAGAGGGATGATTCAATAAAATGATAATCTGCACCACCGATCACTACATCCGCATCGAAAGAATTAGCCGTAGATAAAAGTTTATCAGCGCCCGTTAACTTATCATTATCCTGACCATCCTGACTGCTTTTTGTTAGTACCCTTTTGGCAAGGTTATTTTCAACTTCTATTTTAATTACATCGTGGTTAAAATAGAAGTTAACTCCTAATTCTATTGCGAGGCTTGTCATGCCCTCTACAATTTTATACATCCCACCTTGTGGATACCAGGTACCTAATTTTATATCGGCATAATTCATCAGGCTATACAAAGCCGGTGTATCCTGTGGCAGCGCCCCCAAAAACAATACAGGGAATTCAAGCAACTCGCGCAATTTTGGATTATTAAAATGCTTGCCGACATGGTTCTTCATCGAATTGAAAACATCCAGTTTAAGTATTCCTTTAGCCAGTTCCCAATCGGCAAATTCCAATAATGACTGTCCTGGTTTGTGGACCAGCTTGTTTATACCCACTTCATACTTATACGCTGCTTCCTCTAAAAATTTATCCAGCATTGCTCCTGCACCCGCCTCCGTTTTTTCAAATAACTGATTTAATTCATTATAATTTGCCGGGATATCCATTGCACCATCGGGCCAATAAATTCTGTAAGAAGGATCTAACCTATCCAGCTGGTAATAATCTGATACCTTCTTTCCGAAACAGTTAAAAAACCTTTCGAAAACTGCAGGCATCCAGTACCAGCTTGGGCCCATGTCAAAAGTAAAACCATCCGATATTAATCTTCTTGCCCTGCCACCTGTCGTCGCCTGTTTTTCCAGGACAACAACCTGCCAGCCCGCTTTAGCCATAAAAGCGGCGGCGGAGAGGCTTGCAAAACCACTACCTATAATTACTATTTTTTTCAAGAAGTTAAAATATAGGACCTGCTGTTTTATTAAACAGCAAATGCCATTGAATTAAGATGTCAATACCGGCTAAGCTGTTCTTTTAATAATTTCCTGGCAAAATGTATACGGCTCTTAATTGTGCCTAACGGCTCCGTCAGCATGTCAGCTATTTCATGGTATTTATATCCTTCAAAGTATAACATGAAAGGATTTCGAAAAATCTCTGGCAGGCGATGTATCGCATACTGAATATCTTTCATTTTTAAGGCACCTTCGGCGGCATTGGTTGTAGTAACCTGGTTATAATTTAACAAAAACTCATTTGGCGTACTGTCAAAAATGGTATTTTGTTTCGCTTTGCGCCGGTAATCGTTGATAAATATATTGCGCATGATCGTGTATAACCATGCCTTTATATTAGTGCCGACATTGTATTTCTCCTTATTAGCCAGGGCCCTGAACATGGTTTCCTGGAGTAAATCTTTGGCTACTTCGTTATCTCTCGTCAATGTAACTGCAAAAGGCTTTAAAAACTCTGTATTACTTAACAAAAGTTGATTAAAATCGATGGTTGACATATCAATATGTTTAATAAAATATACGTCAAAGCTAAACAAATGGATTGGAAATTTTAAAAATATGTTTAATATTTTTTGTTAAACATTAAACATGTTGCAAATCAATCATTTATATAACCCGACTATATATATAGGATAAAAAACGAGCCAGTTTTACAGGGCTGACACAAATTCCATCACTTCTGAAAACGACTTTTTGAAATTAATTTGCTGGGGAATCTTCCTTTCGTAGGAATGGGTTAAAAGTCCTGATATAATTATTGGTGTTCCGGCAAACCTTTTGGTAATGGACAAAATAAATTTATCAAAATTGAAATTATGACCCACAGAAGTGAGGTGTGAATACAAGTAGTTGGGCTTTTTCAGGTTGACTACATATTCCACATCCGGTAATGGTACATTAGCGCCCAGGTATATGGTAGATACCCCCCTGCTCTTTAATAAAAAGTACATAAACAGCATACCTAATTCATGGTATTCCCCCTCTGGTAAAAAAAGCAAAATGGTCTTATTTATCCTGAGAGAAGTTGAAACACTTTCAATTCCGACAATCAGCTTTTGCCTTATGATATTGCTAACGAGGTGCTCCTGTGCAGGGTTTATGTGGTTGGTAACCCAAAGGACACCAATCCTTTCCATAAAAGGAAAAATGATTTGCGTTATTGTTCGCTCGATACCCCGCGATTGAATATAGCTATCCAGAATGTCTTCAATTTTGTCCGTATCAAGATCAACCATGCACTGGATCAATTCATTTACAAGCCTTTCCTGCTGGGCTTCCATCTGGGTAAGAGAAAGGATTTTTTCTCTTACCTCCTGTTCATTCATTTTATCAATGTGGGATATTTTGAAACCATACTTATTTAGCAGGGCGATATTAAGTACTTTTTTTAATTCATCATTGCTGTAATAACGGATATTAGTTCCTGTACGACTAGGTTTCAGGAATTGATAACGTTGTTCCCAAATCCTGATGGTATGTGCCTTAATGCCAGATAAATTTTCAAGATCCTTAATTGTAAACGAGTCCATTGAATAAATTTAAACATTCTATTACAATAACCGATAAGTTTTGTTTAAAATTATCCCCCAAAAGATTAACAGAATTGTTATTATTTTGGATAACAGGGTTGCGGTAGACCCTTTTATTTATCAATTAACTGTAGTTTCAATAATTGGACGGGGTTAGATTAAAAAATTTCAAATGAATTTTCAAGCTCTTTTCTTTTTGTTTACGTAATGTTAAGCCCCCTTAATTTACTATTCGTTAACCGACTGATTGTATTTCCCGGGATAGTGTAGACCTTTTTCCACGTTCTTACAAAAGCGTTATTCAGACTAAATAGTTTCTTTTATACCATATTTCCAAACTCGTCAGGGTCCACAATATTTTCGCCCTTTTTTCCCCGGAGATCTTTGCAGTATTGTTCAACAGAGAATTGATAAATGTATTATCTAAGAACTGTTTTGAAAGAGAAGTTGCGCTTCCAACATAGTCGTACACAATTTCTTTCAATTCATTTTCCAACCAGCTTTTTAAGGGAACCTCAAATCCACGTTTTGGCTGGTTGATCAATTCCGGAGGTAAATACTTTTTGGCCAGTTGCCTTAATAAATATTTGGTCGTGCCACCTTTAATTTTATAATTGTCATTCATGACCGGTGCATACTCAAGTAATTCCTTGCATAGGAACGGACTCCTGCCTTCCAACGAATTAGCCATATTGGCAATATCCATTTTAACCAATAACTGGCTGAATAGTGTGGCATCAAAATCCATATTCATCAATTTCTTCAAACCACTCATATCCGTATGGACGATTTTATTGAAATCATCTCTCATTAACTGCAGGTAATCGTAAGATACAGGGTTGATATATTGTTCAAAATCTTCCATGATGTCGACGCCTGCGGCTAAGTAGATCTCCAGGTTTTCCTTAGATGCCAATGAAGCCAGCCTATAAAAATAATTATACTTGGATCTTTTATTGTCTGAATGGGGCAGGACGCTTTTTAAAAACCCGGCGAAATTTTTTACTCCCCCGTTTGCCTTAAAGAAATCGTATTGAGCAAACGGAACATATCGCCGGTAACCTCCAAATAACTCGTCGGCTCCATCACCATTTAATATTACCGTAAGATATTTTTTGGCAGCTGCACTTACATAATAACTCGGAATGGCTGAGCTATCAAAAAAAGGCTCGCCATAATTACTAATAATCTGCTCCAGGTCGGCTTCCAGGGAATCAAAACTTATTTTTATTTCGGTATGGTGAGTCTTATACTTTTCGGCTACCAGTTTTGCTAACGGCGCTTCATCATATTCCCCATCAAACGACACAGTAAAGGTTTTCAGCGAATTATTGTATTCGCTGGCAATTGCCGTAACTAAACCACTGTCGATACCACCGCTCAAAAAACTGCCCACTTCCAGGTCGGATGACTCCACTCTTCTTCTTACACCGGCATGTAAATATTGATCTACTTTTTGCAGGCTCTCTGCAAATGTATCGTTGTTGGACCGCTTATAAAAATCACTGATATTCCACCAGCGCTTCTCTTTTATCTCAAGCGTGGTGCAATCGACCAGGATAAAACTTCCAGCTTCTAATTCGTGTACATTTTTATAAGGAGTAAGCTTTTTGTAAAAGGTACCAAGGCGCAGGTAATGATAAAAATTATCGCGGTTCATTTCTAAAGGCAGTAAGCCTTTGATACAATTTAACTCACTCGCAAATACAATTTTTTCGCCATCGGCATAATAGTAAAGTGGCTTTTTGCCGGCCCTGTCGCGGGCGATGAACATTAGTTTTTCCTTCCTGTCATAAATGGCAAAAGCAAACATTCCATCCAGGTAATTCAAAAAAAAAGTACCATATTTACGATACAATAATAACAGCGTTTCCGTGTCGGATGAGGTATTACCATTGATACCTAATTGCGTACGTATCTCAGTGTGGTTGTAAATTTCTCCATTGAATATAATGGTATAACGGTCATCAAGGTGCATTGGTTGTTTACCGCCACTAATATCGAGTATCGCCAGGCGAAGATGGTACAGGTCGACATTATCAACCATAAAGTTATTTTGTTCATCAGGGCCGCGGTGCAGCATATTTTTATCTACCTGCCGGTAGGATAATTTAAAATTTACAGCGCCGGCAATACCACACATATAATCCTATCTTTGATTTGAGCAAAAATAACTGCATATTATCCAATAGTGATAATATTTCAGGATAAATTTGAGCAGGCTCCGGGCGCTCTACCAACAAATTTTTTTCTACTTTAAAAGGATGGGATTAATTGATTTCATATTGTTTCCGTTGTATGTGCTGGTGTTTCATTTTATTTTTTTAGCACGAAGAAAACGCATTGAAGATCCGCTCTTAAAAAAATATCACCAGCAGGGCTTTTGGCTCAAGGTCTTTAGTACGCTTGCCTTTACTATTTTCAGTGTTTATATTTCTCCCGGCGATTCTACGGGCTTGTATTATGATGAGGGGATAAATATCTCCAGGCTGATTACTCATGACGCCTCGAATATTAAATGGATTTTTTCGAAGGGCGCCGATTTCGACCAGACATTGTTGTTCAATCAATACAATGAAGGCTATTTCAGAAGTGAAAGCAATTACTTTGTAACCAGGCTGGTCACCCTATTTTCATTTGTTAGCTTTCGAAATTACATGGTGATTAACCTGATCTTTTCTATGATCTCTTACAGTGGCGTTTGGAGACTGTACAAATTTTTTTACGAACAATACCCCCACCTGCATAAAAAATTCGCAATTGCCATTCTTTATTTGCCAACGTTTATTTTTTGGAGTTCGGGTATACTGAAAGATCCACTATGTACCGGTATGTTGGGCTGGATGACATACGCTGTTTATTGCGCATTCTATAAAAAAGAATCCATTGTTAAAAACCTGTTGGTAGCAATAAGTTCCGGGTACGTAATTGCTGTTGTCAAGTCGTATATTTTGTTCGCCTACCTGCCCTTTTTCATACTCTATTTGGTATTATCCAACTTGAAATTGATCCGGCAAACCGCGCTCAAGATCATTGCCGTTTTAGTATTGGCGGTAATGGGTGCTGTGGGGTTTTACATTGTTTCCGATAAATTACAGGAGGAATTAGGAGTTCTTGCGCTGGATAAATTAGCTGAATCTGTAAAAACCCAGCAAACACTTTTTATCAGTATGGCCGACGCAGCCGAATCGTCTTTTTCACTTGGGGTTGATTTTGATGGTAGTAACCTAAGCCTGATAAAAATGGCGCCTGCCGCTTTAACAGCGACATTCTACCGGCCGTTTCTTTGGGAGTCAAAAAAAATATCTACGTTATTATCATCGCTTGAAAGCCTGGCATTGATGATATTCACGGTATTTGTTTTTATTAAGGTGGGGCCCTTTAATTTTATTAAAATCATCTTTAGAGATCCGATGGTAATGTATTGCTTTTTCTTTTCGATCGTATTTGCACTCTTTGTTGGAGCCACCACCCTTAATTTTGGCACACTGGTAAGGTATAAAATTCCTTGTATGCCATTTTATATCATCGCCTTTGTGCTGATTAATGAGATCAATAAAAAAAGGAAGATTGCCGTTAAGGAAAAGAGGAAAGCCGGGTTAGTGAAAGAGGCAATTTAGGTTTCGAAAAAAATAATTTCGAACCGGCCGGATGGATATCTCTTCAATTCAACATCATGCGCTTTTAGGTATTATCTTATTAATTTCCTTCCGCCTGTGAGCCCGATAATTCAGGCGAAGGGAACAATGTAGGCAGTATATTTCTTACGTAGTTATTATCTAAATTTCTAAAATTATTTGCAATGCTGCTACCTAATCTCGATAAGATCGTCAACGGCGTGGCGCTAAAGTTTTTGCTAAAAGCATCAGCAGCCGGCCAGAAAATAAAACCGAATTTTTTCATTTTATCTGTCTTCTGATACAGCATTACCAGGCCGCCCATAGCCAGCAAAAAACAACAGTAATTTAAAAAGGCCAATATTTTATTGTTGAATTTAGACTGGTTAATAGTAAACCGGTTGCGTATATAGTAATACATTTTCCAGCAATTTTTATAGTCCCAGTCACTCTTCAAGGTAAATACTGCCGCCGGGTGGTAATGAATACTATTTGTAACCGTGTACACCGGTATCTTGTTGGTGTTAATGATCCGGCAGTAATATTCCGATTCGTCGCCCCATACAAATAATTCTGGCTTTGGCAGGCCGACTCTTTCTATGATGTTCCGGTGAAGCATCGTGCCGTTAAACGGATGGCCGATGCCCTTTATGAGGTCCGTGTCTACCTCATCGATAGTGGCATAATTTTTTGTTTTCCAAACAAAACTTTTCTTGTCTGATTTATTTATGACTGCACAATTCCGCAGGCTGAGGGTTTCTGTATCAGCAGCTAAAATTTTTTCAAGCGCATCTTCCTTTGGATAGCCATCATCATCCATGCACCATATCCAGGAATAGTTATTTTTATATGCCCAGCTAATACCGGTATTAA
Source organism: Ferruginibacter sp. (assembly GCA_039916545.1). GTDB lineage: Bacteria > Bacteroidota > Bacteroidia > Chitinophagales > Chitinophagaceae > Ferruginibacter. The sequence goes on along the minus strand of JBDSLD010000224.1, from coordinate 29,303 downwards.
AACCACCACCAGAACCTACATTTTTCTGCGTTATAAAAAATAGATCTTTTTGGGATTGGAGCCATTGCTCCGTGTTATCAGTACTTCCATTATTGATTACCAGGATGGCATCAGGTTTACGGGTTTGATTACGCAAGGCTGAAATACATTCAGCTAAAAGGGACTTACGGTTATAAGTGACAACAACAGCAATTGCCTTTTCCATAGGAATAGTATTATTGGTATAAAATATTGGATGGTTATTTTTATAACGATGGCTATAAACCACATATTGCAAATGAAAAAAACTTATTTATTGTGCAGGAGAGGAGAATTATTTTTGGGGAAACTGAGGCTGGATACTGGATACTGGGATACTGGGATACTGGATACTGGGATGCTGGATACTGGGATGCTGTACGTGGATATATGGATACTGGATACTTATACTGGCTTTAGCATTCTTTAGATGTTGATAAGGTTGTAGTTGCGATACTTTACCTTTCAATGCTGCTAGCTGAAGAGGCTTAAAAAATTATTTTCATTTGATAGTAGACTATACTTAGCCACGATCATTTCGCGGCCTGCTTTGCCCATTTTTTTTCTTAATTGGGCATCCTGGATCAGTTTTTCTATCTTATCGTACCATTCTGAATTGGTGCCGGCAAAGTAACCATTTACCCCTTCTTCAATGATGATCTTATTTACGCCGACGGGCGATGATACAGCAGGTATACCCAGCGACAGGTATTGAATTAATTTAAAACCGCATTTCCCCTCACTCCATTGGTTATCGATCAGGGGCATCAGTCCAACCTGGCAGGTGGCCAGTTCGGAAACTTCGTTGTCTTCACTCCATTGGATATATTTTACATTGCGCAACTCCAGTAAAGGTTTTTGATTGGAAATGATCTTGATGTCAAAATCATATTTTTCCTGCAATTGCTGTAGCGCAGGCTGAACAATGCTTAAATGGACCAGCGTAGAAAAACTTCCTGTCCATCCGATTGTTAATCTCTCCACATCATGGTTGGCTAAAATATTGTGTTGCTTTTCTGTATCCACACAGGTAGGATTATAAATTACCCGTTGGTTGTATTGCAGGGCGTAATCGCATAAATACCTGTTGCCGCAACTAACTTTGTACGCCCATTTACATATATTTTTTACTTTATCTGCATTCTTAAATACTCCCGCAATACTATTCTGTTCTGATACGGATTCGATCCAAATCGCATCATCAAAATCGTAGATTATTTTTTTATGAAATAATTTTATGTAGAGCCATTCAAATATAGGTGGACCCAACGGCGCCACTTCTCTTTGTAGAAAAATATAGTCGTATTTACCTAACTGAAATATTAACAACAGGCGCCCGATAAATCCTTTAAATGTGGCGATGATCTTTTTAAGAAGAAATCCATACCGGTGGATCACATCATACCCGTCCATATCTAAAAAAGATTTTGTTGTTACCGTAAAACCATTTTTGGCGAGGGTATCTTTGTATAACTCAAAACGAAATCTTTGACCGGGTGACACATTTTCCGGGTACTGCACGATCATCAGAATTTCTTTCCTTTTATTTTCCATTAATATAATTCAACATTTGAAAAAACCGGTGGCTGTTGACCGTTCCGGCAATGTTCGGTAAACTTCTTTGCAAAACTCAACGCCTCACCGATTACGTGGTGCATATCCATATAGCGATAGGTCGCAAGCCGGCCCAAAAATGAAACTTTTTTTTGCTTTTCCGCCTCTGCTCTATATAATTTTAATAATTCTTTGTCCGCTTTCGTCCTTTTAGGATAATAGGGCTGGTCTTTCTCCGTGGTCTCCTTACTGTATTCTGTAAAATAAACGGACCTGTCGTGCTTCTCCCAGGGGGTAAAATGTTTGTGTTCGGTTATCCGCGTGTAAGGCACATCCAAATCACAATAGTTCACCTGTGCCGCTCCCTGGAAATCCTCGCCGGCATATCTTTTTTCAAAGGTTACCGTACGGTATCCCAACCGGCCATACAAATGATTAAAATAACCATCCAGCGCACCGGTAAAAAAAACATGGTCATATTCGCTAACATCCCTTCCAGGAATAAATTTTTTATTCAGGCGGACGAAAATTGCGGGATGAGTTATAATTTTTTCAACTACAGCAGTGTAACCTTCACTAGGTATTCCTGTGTAGCGGTTGTTATGATAATTGTCATCATAGCTAAAACGCACAGGGATCCGTTTTAGGAAGGAAGCTGGCAATTGATTTGGCTCACATCCCCACTGTTTTTTTGTATAGCCGTAAAAAAATGCCTGGTATAATTCTTTTCCTATAAAACGCAGCGCCTGTTCTTCAAAATTTTGCGGGTCAGTTATGCTTTTGTCTGATAAAGATTCCAGGAAAAGTTGCGCTTCCGGGGGAGACAATGTCTTATTAAAAAACTGGTTGATCGTGTGTAAATTAACCGGAAGCGAGTATATCGCATTGCCACACCTTGCTTTAACCCGGTGAACATAAGGAAAAAAGGTAACGAAGCTGTTGACATATTCCCAGATTTCCTTGCTATCCGTATTAAAAATATGGGGGCCATATTCATGAACCATCACATCGGTTTGTTCATCTCGTTTTGTATGGCAATTACCGGCGATATGGTTACGTTCATCCCAGATCTCTACGCTGCAATCCAGGTTATTTACCAACTGGTTTGCCAATACAGCTCCCGAAAATCCAGCTCCAATGATCAAATAACGAGATGCCATATTTTTTTAAATAGGTATATAAGAAAATTAACCTTCGATAAAAGTATTGAAAGAAATTAAATAATAAACAATTTCGGGAAAAGTGGTGAATCGATGCAATTGTTTTTTGAGCACACAATCAAGACCAGCCTCGCTTAACCCTCCCTCGGCTGAAATCAGCTACACAATTTGGAATGCCCCCATTATCCCTTAGTTTTGCATAAATTTTTTGTACGCATTGAAACCATATGAAGTCAACTTATAACCGGCCCGAATTAAAGATAGTTGCAGGGGAAAATAGGGAGATTGCAATTTTTTCAACCGAAGGAACCAATATTGACCAGGAAGTAGTACAATCTTTTGGGGATGAGTGGCTGAAATTTCATGATTTTTCGGACGAAATAATTAAAGAATGCGCCAATGAATATTTTGATATCCTCAATGACCAGATAATTAATAAAAACACCTACGCGATTGACATTGGATGCGGTACCGGAAGGTGGACAAAGTTCCTAACCAATAAAGTCGGATTTATAGAAGCGATCGATCCCAGCAACGCAATTTTTGCAGCAGATAAATTGTTGGGTGATATAGAAAATGTGCGGCTCACCAAAGCCAGCACGGAAACCATTCCTTTTGCAGATGAAACCTTTGATTTTGCCATGAGCATCGGCGTCCTTCATCATATCCCAAACACACAACAGGCAATGGCCGACTGTGTGAAAAAGGTAAAAAAAGGCGGCTATTTCTATTGTTATCTCTACCACAACCTGGAAAAAATGAACTGGTGGTTCAAGGCCTTTTTTCGTATCAGTGAGTTGATAAGAAAGGTCGTTTGCCGGCTCCCGCCAACCATCAAACGTTTTGTTTGCGATATGCTGGCCGTCATTGTCTACATGCCTTTTATATTATGGGGACGCCTTTTAATAACGCTTGGTTTTAAAGAAACTGCGAAAAAAATGCCATTGAGCGCTTATCACAACAAATCATTTTTTATCATCCGCAACGACTCACTGGATAAATTCGGTACCAGTCTGGAACAGCGCTTTTCAAAAAAACAGGTGGAAGAATTAATGTCCAATTGCGGGCTGGAAGATATTGTAATCAGTACAGGCACGCCTTTTTATCATACGGTCGGGAGAAAAAAATAACCGCTTTTTTTTTGCCAGTTGGCGATACGGATCTCTATTCAAATATCTTTTCATACACTTTACAATAGCTTTTCACAGCATTTTGCAATGAATAAAATTCCTTTGCGCCATCGCGGATGGCGGATTTGTTAAATGGATTGCCCGCGACTATTTGATCAATGATTTTATTAAATGAACCGTCGCTAAAATCATCTACAACATAACCAGCCTGGTACCTGGTAACAATTTCCTTCACATCGCCAACCCCGGCATTGGTAATAACAGGTATACCCATGGCCATTATTTCACCGTGTTTTGTAGGGGACGACGACATCTTTGAGTAACAGGGTTTGATGAAAAAAATGGAATAATCGCTGAGCGATAAAAGTGTTGGCACTTCATGCCGCTTACCATGTTTAACCAGGAGCTTTTCAGAAGATAACCTATACTTTGCAGCAGCAGCAGCTATTACATCATGGAGGTGCGGTGAAATAAATAGAAATTTAGCCCGCGGGATTTTTTCGCTTAATGATTTGCAAAACCGCATCATTTCGTCTGTCAGGTACCAGCCACCGATCGATCCCAAATAACTTATGACCAGGTCGCCTTCGTTGATATTCAATTCTGTCTTGAAATGTTGCTTCAATGAAGGAGAAATTTTTTCAGGATCAAATAATTCCATGTCTGCAGCACAAGGAATTACTTCCAGCGGTATGGGCTGGTGAGGAATATGCTGCCAGGTATGTATCTCCGAACGGGCCGAAAATGTAAGGCAGGTATTGTAATCGGCATTGAGGATAAAGTCATTTTCCTTTTTCTTAAAAAACTGGTATATTAATTTATAAACAGGATTTTCCAAATTCCACATACCGCCATCTACCCTTTCATCGGCCCAAAAACCCCTGATATCATTTAAGAATTTTATGCCGAGCTTTTGTTTGAGCCAATATCCAACAAGTGCAGGCACGCCAACGCGGGTATGGACCAGGTCAAATTTTTCCTGCAAATAAAGTTTTACAGCGGTCCGTCTCAACATCCTGTAGTCATACCAGGAGGAAAGCACCGGGGGATTTTTATGGTAAGGTATTGAAACCCATTTGATGGGATAAGGGTTAAGCAGTGCCAATACATATTCTTTATGCGCTGTATAACGTTCGGGCTTGTCGCAACTCAATATAGTGAATGAATAGCCTGCCTTTGTAAGTCCTGCCAAATACGGAATCACCTGGCTTTGCCCGAGCGGATCGGTCATGCCATCATAGGATATAAATAGAATTTTTTTATTTGCCATCGGCATTGATTTAAGCAGTATTTTCTTCCAGCCACCAGTGCAATACAATGATCAGCCAAAGGCGGTTAAACAAGTAATCAGTGCCATTTAAATATTGCTTTTTGATATCATCCACGATCGCAAAATGTACAACAGCATGCTTCCTGATCACCTGTTCTGAAGTGTACCAGTCTAATAAATAACGCAGATCAGCTTTCAGCCACCGGGCAAGCGGAATACTAAATCCCCACTTAGGCCTGTCGAATATTTCTTTGGGCACATAATCAAAAAGTACCTGTTTCAACAAATATTTCATGGACCCGTTTTTAATTTTAAGCTTTTCGTCCAGGTTGTAGGCAAATTCCACCAGCCTGTAATCCAGCAAGGGTACCCTGCTCTCCAACGAATACTGCATGCTTGCCCTGTCGATCTTGACCAACAAATCATCCTTCAGATAATGGTTAAAATCCCAAAAAGACTGGCGTTCTGTCTCACTCAATTTCCTCGCAAAGGAAGGCAGGTTGTTGATCCCGCAAAAATTGAATTGTTCATTCGTCAGCAGTTTTGAAAGTTCCTGCTCCCGGAAATAATATTGCTCCTGTGAAAAAATATGGCCGATCATATTTTTGTTACCGGGGTAGGCAAACATATTACCAATGCGCTGGTATTTACTATTTAGCAACCTGGAAGCCGAAAAGACCGGCCCTTTAAGCAACTCCCAATATGGAGCAGACAAACGCTTTGCCCATTGGTACATTCCATATCCGTGGAACAGTTCATCGCCACCATCGCCGCTCAGGGCTACCGTAACCTGTTGCCTTGCAAGCCGGCTGACCACCATGGTTGGAAATGCAGAAGAATCCGCGAAAGGCTCATCATATGCAGGGATCAATTTATCTACCAGTTCTATGACTTCTTTTTCCTGCACCTTAAATTCATGGTGATCCGTTTTTAAATGCGCTGCAACCTGTGTGGCATACTTCGATTCATTATATTTTCCATCACCGATGGCGATGCTAAAAGTTTTTATCTTGTCACTTCCGGAAACTTTTGTAGCAATGGCCGTAACCAGGCTGCTATCGATGCCGCCGCTTAAAAATGTACCGATCGGCACATCACTTATTAATTGCTTTTGGACCGAATCAAAAAGCAATTCATTCAGTTGTTTTTTAGCAGTTGTTTCATCGGTTATTGTTTGCTGGCCGATCATATTTTCAAGTTTCCAAAACGGGCGAAATTGAATACCCGGTTGATCAAACAATTGTTGTCTAATCGCAAGCTGTACATAATGCGCCGCCGGAAATTTACTGGCATTGTTGTAGATGGTTAGCGGTTGTGGTATAAAACCGAAATGCAAAAAATAAGGAATGGCTTTTTTATTGATCGTTAGCCTGGTTCCCAGGATAGATTTAATAACTTTTAGCTCAGAAGCAAAAACGATAACTGTATCATCTTTGTAAAAAAATAAGGGTTTGATACCGACATGATCCCTGCACAGCGTCAGCACTTTTTCCCTGGTATCAAAAATAGCAAATGCAAACATGCCATTCATCCGGGCAAAGCAGGCTGTTCCCTGTTGGACAAATAATTCCAGGATAACCTCTGTATCAGAACTGGTTTTTAGCGAAGCGCCTTTGTCAGCAAGTTGTTCTTTTAATTCTTTAAAATTATACACTTCGCCGTTGAATACAATGCAATACCGGCCATCTGCGGAAAACATCGGTTGGTCAGCGGAGGTTGACAGATCGAGGATCGACAGGCGTCGGTGTGCAAGTCCAACCGTTTTATCTTCAGAAAAATAACAGCCGCTTGCATCGGGGCCACGGTGTTCCATTAGCAGGGCCGCATGCTTTAACTGCTCCTCTGTAACGTAATTATTTAAAGAAATATAACCTGCGATGCCGCACATGCATTTCAATTTGGGGAACAACGAAAATAGTATTATATTATTGGCTTGTTAACATGTCGATCTGTTCAACTTGCAGGAAAGCACAAAGATGTGCTGGTTATAACCGATACCAATAAGATGATTTTTCAACAACATTATTCTATTCGTGTAACAACATTATTTTCTAATAAATATTTTTGCCCGCTTTCTTCGCAGGTTGCAGTGCCATCCGTATCAAAATTTAATTTGTGCCCATATTCACTCACCCAGCCTTTTTGCCTGCCGGGATTACCTACAATTAATGCATAGTCGGGTACCGCTTTTGTAACCACGGCGCCTGCACCAATAAAAGCGAACTCACCAATGTCATTGCCGCAAACGATGGTAGCATTGGCACCGATGCTGGCGCCCTTTTTTACCAGCGTTTTTTTATATTCATGTTTGCGTATTATCGCACTCCTGGGATTGATCACATTGGTGAAGACCATCGAAGGCCCGAGGAATACATCATCTTCACAGGTAACGCCTTCATAAATGGATACATTATTTTGAACTTTTACATTATTGCCCAATATTACATTCGGACTAACCACCACATTCTGCCCGATGCCGCAATGATCGCCAATTTTACAATTGGCCATGATGTGTGAGAAGTGCCATATTTTAGTACCGGTCCCTACCTGGCAACCATCATCTACATAAGCGCTTTCATGAACAAAATAATCACTTGAGATATCCATAATATTTGTTTGTGTAAGATGAATTGAATGCTCCAGGCCTAAAGTACCTCAATATATTTTTTTACAATTTCTTTGATCGCATATTGCTGGCTCCGTTTTTTTACGATCTCCCTATCCATTGGTGTTGTTATTGCTTTCTCTATCGCCGTTGCCAATGCGGGCGGATCCTTCACCGGGCACAAATATCCAAATTCACCGCTGTTTAAGATCTCTCCAGGCCCAGATGGGCAATTGGTACTTACTACTGTTTTGCCCAAGGCCATTGCCTCTACCAGTACATTTCCAAAACCTTCATATATCGATGACAATATCAATACATCGCACCTTGCCATCCACTTGTAAGGATTACCTTCAAAGCCTGGTAAAAAAACCTCTGACGATAAATTATTGGTTGATATATAATTTTCCAGCATTGATTGCCATGGCCCGGTGCCAAGAATAAATAGTACCGCATTCGCATGGGTTTGTTTAAAAATACAAAATGCTTTTATTAATGTAATATGGTCCTTTTGCTCCGCCAGCCTCCCCACAGTAAGCAATGCGATCTTACCAGTTATTGGTACCGGAAAATTCACTTCTTCTTCCGCGAATGAATAAATGGTATTGTCAAACACAGGGTTATAAATAAACATTGCCTGCCTTAACCGGTGGTGGCTGAACTTGCGCAACCATTCAAGACTTCCGTTGCTCACCGCAATTATTTTATCCGCCCGCGGCGTAATAAAAAAGTGAATTAATTTTAAAATGGCGTCGCCCTTGAAATGCCGGATATGTCTCGCCGCCGGATGTGAATAATGATGGGTGACATAAACCTTTCCAGGTATTCGCGTAATCTTTTTTGAAATAACCGCTGCAGTGGCCGCATAATGACTGGCCGTAAAAATATGCGTATAATTATTTTTTTTAAAAATCGCTGGAAAGCTTTTAAGGTATTTTAAAAGTGATGTACCGCCTATCTCGTTAACTGGTATAGCAGGGTTCAAAATACCCAGGTACACGCCCCGTTTATTACCTGTCAAAAATTCAACCGCAATATCATTCTCAACAAAGCCATTAGCGATATTTACAAAAACACGCTCCGCTCCTCCGCCTTCCAGGTTATCAAGAATGAACAAAACTTTCTTCATTATATAAATGGGCTTTTTCTTTTGGTACAATTAGAAAATTATAATAATCACTTTTGGAAAGCATATTCACTTTTTTTATACCTGTCAATTCATCAATATTGTAAAAGTCAAAATCAGCAGCAACAAAATAAGGGCGCAATTTTTTCGCCACTTCCTCATTTAAAATTTCTATTAACAGGATGGGTTTAAATTGCAAAAAATAATCCATGAACCCTTGCATTACCTCCGGCTCGTGCGTTTCTACATCTATTTTCACCAGGTCGATTGCGCGGATATTATGCGCTTCAATATAGTCATGCAGGGTAATGGTTTTGATATCGATCTTAATTGGCTCTGAATCCTTTACCCACAAATTTTGATTAACCGTTACAGAGTAGGCAAAATTTTCATCAGCCGTATAAATTACGGCATCCCCGGTATAATTAGAAACCGCCGTACAATTACATTGAATATCATACCCATTAATTTCCACATTGTGCACCAGCTTTTTATAAATAGCCTGGAAGGGTTCAAATGCATGTACGCTTGCATCCCTGTTTTTGGCTTTCGCTACCAAAGAGTAAATACCTGTATTGGCGCCGATATCAAAGATCACTTTCGCATCCTTTGATAACCTGGCCCAGGCGCGCATTGAATATTTTTCCCATCCATCAAAAAGGCCTTTCCAGAATAATTCATTTTCCAATGAATGCCCGTAATGAACCATTTTAAAATTTTCATAGCGGTCGATTTTTACTGTGATCGTATCATGAAAATACAAATGCTGATAAATAGCCACAGGTGGAACCCATATTTTTTTCAATAAAGAAAAGGCTTCTTTCTTAAATGGAATTAGCCCATACATTTTTTTTAAGAAACTTTTCATCCTAAGCGAAATAATTTAATTTTTTATTAAAAAATAATATGATGAAGAGTACAAGCAAATTCGTTACCACCTGGCCAATGCCGAGCCATTTAATATTTAAAAATGTTGAACTGAAATAATTAACAACCAGCGCAATACCTATGCTGATAAAAGACAACAAAAATATGAGCCTTTTATTTTTATTAAAAACTACGAACTGTAGAAATATATTAGATATTGTCCACACGAAAGAACTTATACTTAATATATAAAAGTAATACAGGTACTCTTTATAAGTTGATTTCAAAACAAAATTATAAACAATGACAGTAAAGATAAATACCCCGGAAAGGGTGATCAGCATAGCAAGAAAATATTTATAATATACAGATTTCAAATTTTTCCAATTTTGCAACTCCGCAAATTTTCTGAAGAGTACAGGCTGCAAATATTGTAACAGTGAAATGCAAACGATGTATTGGATGGTAGCAAAAGTAGATGCCACCGAATAATAGCCAGCCTGCACCTTACCAAAGAAAGCCATTACAAAAAATTTATCAGAGGTACCGATAAAAAAAATAGCAGTTTGCAATACCAGGCCGGATAGTCCAAAATATAATTCGTTGCGAAGAATTTTATAATCTATTCCTTTTACCAGGAAATTATTTTTGATGGAATGCAAGAAAAACAAAACTCCCATTACAACTCCGGATAACAAAAATGCCAGTGCCCGGCTGTACCAATTTTTATAAATAAAAATGATAAATACGATAGATAACCCAATCTCCAGCAAGATCTTTGACAACGAAATAACGGTAAACAGTTTAACATTATTCTGGTTACGCATCAATATTACAAAGGCCTCAAAGCAAAAATTAAAAAATAAGCAACAGGGGATGAGCCAAAAGAATTCGTGTTGAAAATTAAAGGCGCCTTCAAGGGGAACTCGGAAAATATACAAAACCGGCAGCAATAAAATACTCAGTACAACAGGGATGATGAGCCCGGTTGAAAATACCCTGGCGTATTTTTCTTTTGATAATTTAAAATAATCGATCGATATCGAATACAATACGCCCATTGAAATAATGGGAGTTAAAAAAATCACGCAATTATTAAAAATGTTTAATACCCCTATATCGCCTTCACTGAGTGTATTTATGAAAAATGGCAAGGCGGCAAATGAGATGGCTTTGCACAGCGACCCGGTAATTGTATAGGCGCCAACCTGTTTAAAAGAGTCTTTTAATAATATTGATTTTATTTTTTGCAACAATATTGTAAAGATTGATCAAGCGGTGTTGTGATATTAAAACAGGAAATCCAATCAACGATGATATGTATTTTGGCCTAAAAAATTAATTCTAAAAACTTTTCAAATAAAATTTTCTTGGATAAATTTTGTTACCCGATGACTTGAAAATTACGTCGGCTAAAAAAAAAGACTGGTTTTATACACCAGTCAATATTTGTTAATTAAATTTCTATCAGTAAAAATTGCTACTCTATAATTCTTTTTAAATATTCACCATAACCGCTTTTGCGCAGGTTTTCTGCAAGTCCGAGTAGCTGCTCTTTTGTTATAAAACCCATGCGCCAGGCAATTTCTTCAGGGCAACCAATTTTTAAACCCTGTCTCTTTTCTATCACCCGCACATATTCACTTGCATCGCTCAATGATTCGAAAGTACCGGTATCCAGCCAGGCAAATCCCCTGTCCAGCACACCTACCTTTAATTTTTTATTTTCAAGATAAACCCTGTTGACATCTGTAATTTCGTATTCGCCTCTCGGGCTGGGCGGAATATTTTTAGCGATATTAACTACCTCATTGTCGTAAAAATATAAGCCTGGAACAGCATAATTACTTTTGGGATTTACTGGCTTTTCTTCAATGCTCAACGCATTGAGTTCACTGTCAAAATCCACTACGCCATATCTTTCAGGATCACTTACGGGGTAGGCGAAAATAACGGCTCCATCGGGATCGGTTGATTGTTGCAACAGGCTGCTAAATCCGCTGCCGTAAAAGATATTATCGCCCAATACGAGCGCTACGCTATCATCACCGATAAATTTTTCACCGATCACAAAAGCCTGCGCCAGTCCGTTTGGAATTTCCTGTTTAGCATAAGAAATTTTACAACCCCATTGAGCACCGTCTCCCAATAACCGCATGAATTGCGCCTGGTCATCCGGCGTTGTAATGATCAATATTTCCTTAATGCCGGCAAGCATTAAAGTACTAAGCGGGTAATAGATCATCGGCTTGTCGTAGATCGGCATTAACTGTTTACTAATGCCCATCGTTATCGGGTAAAGCCTTGTACCGGATCCTCCGGCGAGAATAATTCCCTTCATATTTTACCGCTTTTCGTATTGGGTTTGATAGTAATGTTGATAATTTCCGCTAGTAACGTGGTTAAGCCATTCTGTATTGTTCAGGTACCAGTCAATTGTTTTTGAGATCCCTTCTTCAAATTGCAGGGAGGGTAACCAGCCTAATTCATTTTTTAATTTGGTTGCATCAATGGCATAACGGGCATCGTGGCCCGCACGGTCTTTTACATAAGTGATCAGCTTTTCGGATTCGCCTTTCTCACGCCCAAGTTTTCCATCCATTTGTTTGCACAATTCTTTTACGAGATCGATATTGGTCCATTCGTTGTGACCGCCAATATTATAAGTTTCCCCAATCTTGCCATTGTGAAAAATCACATCGATCGCGCGAACATGGTCTTCCACAAAAAGCCAGTCACGTATATTTTCGCCCTTGCCATAAATTGGCAGTGGCTTGTTATTAATAATATTATGAATACAAAGCGGGATCAGTTTTTCAGGAAAATGATAGGGGCCGTAATTATTACTGCAATTGGAAATTTTTACAGGCATGTGGTAAGTATGATAAAATGCCCTTACCAGGTGATCGGAAGAAGCCTTCGATGCAGAGTACGGGCTACGGGGATCATATGGTGTTTCTTCTGTAAAAAATCCTTCTGCACCAAGGGAACCATACACTTCATCCGTGGAAATATGATAAAATACTTTACCGGTAAAATCATTTTTCCAATGCTCTTTTGCGGTTTGCAACAATGAGCCTGTGCCGACTACATTGGTAGTAACAAATGACAGTGGATCGGTGATCGACCGGTCTACATGGCTTTCTGCAGCACAATGTAATACGCCGGTAAACTGGTGCTCTTCAAATAGTTCCTTTAACAGCGCCATGTCGGTGATATCACCTTTTACAAATTGATAATTGGGCTGCCCCTCAATATCTTTAAGATTTTCAAGGTTACCTGCATAGGTAAGCTTATCAATGTTTACAACTTTGTAGTGAGGGTATTTAGTAACAAATAGCCTGGTAAGATGAGAGCCAATAAAACCCGCTCCCCCGGTTATTAAAATTGTTTGCATAAAAAAAATAATGGTGAAAGTACGAAAAGAAATAAAACCGGCAACATAGCCGGAACTATACTGTATCGGAATCAGAATAACTAATATACCAGTTATTCCAATCTTCGGTTAAATTTTTGTTGGATTCATTAAATGCCCGTACGCCTAAAAAAAGGTGTTGTGGCCTGAACCTGACAGGCAGGTTAAAATACCCTGACCGCCTGAATGATTTGTAATTAAAAGAATGTGGAAAGCACCATGCCAATGCTGCATCCGTTTTTTCTTTTTTAAATATCTGTGAGGCATATTTTAATAATAATTCCCCCGCTTCATGCGAAGTGTCGTTATAAATTAATTCCATAATATAACCTATTCGTCCGCTGTGCTTATTTTTAATAGTAAAGACCATAATGCCCTTTAATTCCCCACCGATAAATATCCCGCATTTTGAATATACTTCTCCCGGCTTTTTTATGTAGCGCCAGTTCATATACGCTGCAGACCTGTCTACCGCTACTTTTATTACACCGGAAATTTTTTGCCACAGCTGGTCATAATTTTCTTCAAATGAATTTATTTCCCTGATAGAAATATTTTTACCGACTTCTTTTTGGCCGGGTAAAGAATAAAGATGCTGCTCGTTCTCAAACGTAATATTTCTACCTTTATTTAAAAATTTATTGATAAAATATTTGATGCTGACAGGCTTTAATAAAAAAGGGGCTTCGCCAAATGATACCCATTTAAGTTTTTTAAAAAAACCGGGGGCAGAATTTTCATTCGGGAACCCATAAACCAGTTCAAACCCGCTTTCAGCCGCATCATCATACAATTTATTGGCGAGCCGGGGAAACAATCCCTTACCCCTATGCGCTTCGTCAGTTATGGTATCGATCGATTGCAGTGCGTTGTTTTTAACACCGTTTATGGTGAATATTACCGGCATCGCTGTATAAATGGCCGCTACCATTTCATCCTGCATAGCGTAATATATGGTATGCGTATTAGCCAGGTTTTGCTGATGTAACCATTGAAGATTCGTGATATCCCGCGGTGAACCGTTCCTTACAAAACACATGCGATAGTTTTCCAGTTCCTTATCATCAGCAATTCCTTTAACTATTTCATAACCATTACCAGTATTTCCCATATCCCGTTTTAATATATTTATTTTTCGTCACCCGTCGCTGCTGACATATTATTGAAAAACCATTTATTTTTCAAAGTTATTATATTCTTACATACTTAGCGGTTGCCAATCTTAACATTGTGTTAGACAGCTTTAAGTTGGCAACAATTTTCAATCTGCAACATCCTGATCAGATAATACTTTAGCAAACCCCGACATGCTATAACTTGTAAAATCATATTTTTTATTCAGGTCTTCGTAATGTTTAAGAATTTTTTCCATAAAGGAAAAATTTTGATCATGATCGATACCAAAATTATGCGGGTGCCACCATAAATGGTACAACAGCCCGTTTTTGGCGGCATAGCTCATGCTTTTTTTAATTCTTCTTAAACGTAATCCTTCCAATAATCTTAACCTGGCAAAATATGGTCTTAAGAAACGGCTACTAGGTATATTAATTATATTATTTTGTTTCATGTATTCATCCGCATAACAATGATGGCCGCTTATATTAACATAAGCATCCAATAACCGAACAAATCTTCTTAATAAATTTTCATTGGCCCCGCTGCGGGATGCATAGATCCAGGAATCTTCATTGCCCCTGTAATTAGTAATTCCCATACCAGCGCATACATCCAGGTATTCATTGTTTATTTGATTTCGTGGAAAAACAATACTCGTAATATGAACGCCACGTTTATGCGCAATATCAACAGCAGCTTTAATATCCTGGGTAAAATCCGGTAAAGTTTGCCCCGGCTCCATACAGTAAAAATGAGAAAATGTATGCGTTCCGATCTCTTGCTTTGGTGTGTTTTTAATAAGTTGTATAAGCTCGGGCGCAAAGTGGTAACGATCTAAATGGCTGTCTGCACCTACCTGCTTCGCTAAATAATCACCGTAAGGAAAAAGATTGGCATCTTCATATTTTGGTTGCTGGTCAGGAAGGCTGCTGAGCATTTCATTTTTCGTCTCAAAAAACAGTAGCCCCACCGTAGCGAAAGTACCGCTGATATTATATTTTGTAAAGTAGTCAAGGATGATTGGCAGGGCCTTGTGAACACCCCGAAGATGCTCTCCATAAGTTTCCCTGGTAGCGACATCTCTTACTCCCCACATCAATTCAAAATCCAGTGATACTATAAATTTGCCCGAATATTTAGCCATAAGGTAGTTACGGTTTGCAGGCGCGAAAGTACTATTAATAAATTATTATTATTTCTATTCGAAATGCTTTAAATAGTAACCGATCAAACCTATATATGGATACGGTTACCTATTTATGTTTTTCTTATCGCAGCTATAAAATGATCGGTTTTGCTGCTGTATTGCAGTTTAACTTCCATACCGCAATACTCAAAGATTTCCCGTAACAAATGCTGATTAAATACATGGTGGTGCATACACCTGTTAATAAAGTTTTCTGAACATCTTTTGGTAAACATCTCATAAGTGCCAGCCTGCGGATCTCTTTTTAAATCGTGTAGCTTTAATATTTCCTCCATGTGTGTATTGTCTTCTTCCCCAACATTGCTATTGAAATCATTTACCAGATGATTAATAGTTGTGTAGGGCCTGTCATGATCAAAATTTGCTAATTTGTTAGGTAGCACCAGCAGGATCACTCCACCCTTTTTTATGATCCGCTTCCACTCTGATACCGCTGCGATCGGGTTAGCGATATGCTCGAGATTATTACAACTTAACACAAAATCATATTTACTATCTGCTACCTGGGGCAAATAAGTTCCTTCGGCGATATATTGATGGCCAGCTTTATCCTGGTATTTATAAAAATTTCCTTCAGATAATTCCCCTTCCCAAACTGTTGAAGTGCTAAAATTAACCCCGTCTAAAGATTGGATAACAGGATAAATGGGCAGGTGGCCGGTGTTTTTAAACATGGGGCTCGGCCCGCCAATTTCGATACCGGACTTCTTTGCAAATAAGCTTTGCCATTTTTCTTTTACGGGAATTTTAATACCCATCACCTTACAGATAATTTTCCAAACAATAATATTTGGGGGCAAACTCGTTAGAAAAACTTTAAGGGTATGAAACATAAAAATGATTGTGGTTAGCAATAAATGTATTTAACGGCCGGGTAATAAATCATAGAATCTTGCCCTGCACGCCAGGCGTAATCGCCATTGGTGATTTATTTTCCACCAGTAATTGATACCCTTTGATTAAATCTTTTATTTCTTTAAATCTTCCTGAGATTGCTAAAAAGAATAAACGGGAGACAAATTCGATCGTAAAAGTGCTTAAGAATACCACCCAATATCCCAGGCGTGAAAAATTCTTTTTTGCATATTTTAACCTGCTCCGTAAATTTAAAAACAGCCGGTAGGCTTTCACCGCCTCTGTTGTACCCATACCGGTATGCACTACTTTTATATTTGAATTATAAAATGTTTTGCCCCCGGCTTTTGCCAATCGCAAAGAAAAATCAAGTTCTTCATAGTACACGAAAAAGCGCTCATCAAAATAGCCTAATTTTTTAAAGATATCCTTATGCATAAACATAAAGGCGCCCATTACCTGGTCCACATACCGGCTTTGAAGATGGTTCCAATCGGTCATTAAAATAGAAGGTGGAAAAAGCCCAGGTGCAATTTTAGATAATCCGGTCGCATCGATCAATAATCCAAATGGTGTAGGAAACCGGGCACAGCTCACAGACACTGTTCCATCCTCATTTAATAGCTGGCAGCCCAGTATATCAATCTCCGTATTCGTTTTCAGAAAATCAAGGCAGTTATTGATGGTGTTTTCTTCGATCCTGGTATCCGGATTCAGCAATAATACATACGGAGCAGTGCTGGTTTTAAAGCCCTGGTTACAGGCCCTGGCGAAACCAAGGTTTTCGGAGTTTTGTATGACCAATACTTTATTATGCGTCGGAACAGTCGCCAGCGACAGGTCATTAGAATTATTGTCAATGATGATAATTTTACCAATCAACTCAGTAGCGCCAATTAAAATCGAGTCCACACATTTCTTTAAAAACCCGCCACTGTTCCAATTGACTATGACAATATCTACCATTCAGAAAATTTTTATTACAAAGTAGCTAGTAATTAAGTTAATTAGCCTTCCTGCTGCAAATAGTCCGCAATTTATGTGCATTATTTTAAAGTTAAGGATCGCCCACCGAAAGAAAACCGCTCTGGCGATGATGAAAGGGTTCGTTTCCCGGGGATAGGGACTTTTCTTTTTGATTTAATTACCACCCGTTATATTTAATTTTAATAAAATGAATTTCGTCACTCATATAAAGCTATGTCAATGCAAAAGAGATCAATAGCCAACCGGTATATATTGCCTGGAAATTTTGCAACCAATATAAAAAGCAATGCCCGCGCTTTAATAAGTCATACGTCGATACTCTTATTTTTTTGCTCTGCCATTTTTACAGGACTCAGCGCCCAGAAACCAGTGATAATTGGATTTGGCTGGGATTATCCCGATGTGAACCAGTTAAGCAAAAGGATCGATTCCATGCAAAACACACCGTTTGATGGAGTCTGTTTTTCGCTGCAACGGGACATTGTCGAAGTTTTTGATACTGTATTACAAAAGGATGCCTATTTTAAGTTTGACCAATTAAGTTCCTTGAAATGGGGTAAATACACCAACAATTTCATCTTCGTTCGCGGGTATAGCAAAACCGGTGGTAATTGGTTCGATGATAAGGCCTGGCTGGCAATTACAGCCAATATGAATAATTTATCGAAAGCAATGCTGGTGAGTAAATCAAAAGGGATATTATTTGATCCGGAATATTATTATGAAAATAAATTCTATAATCCCTGGACCTACAATAAAACGCAGTATCCGAATTTATCTTTCGAAGAAGTGCAGGATAAGGTGCGGGAAAGAGGGAAACAATATATAACCGCTTTGCAAAAATACACGGTCGATTTTTCATTTCTTTCCATCTGGTTAACCAGCCTTATCGTTGAAGATAAAAGACTGGGGCCTTTGGAAGGGATCCGGCAGGCATTACTCCTGTCTTTCATTGAAGGCATTTTATTGGCAAAAAATAAAAAGGTAAAAGTGATCGATGGCGACGAGTTTGCATATTGGTACAGCAAGCCTTCGCAGTTTGTGGAATCGGTGGATTTTCTAAAAAAGAATACGGTGGAATTAATGCGGTCAGCCAAAGGAAAGAAACTGGCCAAAGATATCCAGCTTGCCCAGCCGGTATTTTATGACGGCATACTCGCCCGGCATGTGTCATTTGAAAGAGGCGTGCAAAGCGTGGATAAATGGCATTGGCTGAAAGAAAATTTAAAATATGCCATTGCTACCTCTACCAGTAATATGATATGGTTTTATTACGAACGCGTTAACTGGTGGACGGATAAGGTCAATGATACACTGGTCAATATTCTACAAAATACCAAAGATGATTTTATACCCGGCCGGACAAATAAGCTGACCGCGCCAAATGTAAACAATGGCAAAGGGTATTATTATTTTACCAATCCAAAAAAACCGATGGAAACGGGCGAGATAGCCTTTACCTATATCCTGGATACCAAAAGAAAGTTTTTAACACTGAGTTACGCCGGTAAGCTCCCCGCTTCTTTGTCGGTATTTATAAACAATACTTTATCAATATCATTTGCTCCAAAAAACCAGGAAGAAACCATAAAACTAATTAATTATTCTCCGGGTAAATTATCCATCCTCGCAAAGTATGAAGGCACTGTTGAAGCATCTGCCCTGGAAGGATATTGATCCTGTTGCATTCCTGATTCGCGGACGCGTTATTGAATGTTGACAATGCTGTACGGCTTTATCAGGTCGCCGCCCAATACGAAATAATAAAAGAAGACAAAAGCAAGCAGGATGGTAATAAATATATTGAACCTTTTTGCTGGCAAATACCGGGCGAGGTAAGCAAATGAAAACATAGACAATATTCCAAAGATCTCACTTAGCCGGAAAGCCATCGACGGCACGCCCGAAAAAAATGACAGGAAGAAAATAGAGAAGATATTACACTTTAAAAAGAAAGCCAGTTTTTTATCTTCGGAAAACCCGCCGGGAGCTACTGCTACAATGAGGTAAAGGCAACAAATTATATTGCAAATGGTGACCATATTGAGCACCTTTATTTTATCCATGTACTCCGCCGCATATATGTAAGTATCAAATTTGGCAGAATAGTCATTGGAGCTAAAGTTGTTCAGGTAGCCTATCAGTGGCACCTGAAAAAAAGACAATACAACCGATAAAAAAATGATGGCGCTATACCATAAGCGGTTGAAGGAATCTCTTTTAAATATTAAAACACCGAGGTACAAAATAGCCGTGTAATGAAAGCAGGTGGCCAGCAGGATGAGGCCGATATACGCTTTGATATTGCCTTTCAAATAATAGCTGATCGAAACAAAAAATACTGCAGAGGCCAGGCCGATCCTGATTTGCGTCATTTCATGCAGCATGAAATAATGAGAAAAATAAAAGAGTATGACCAGGTAAGGATTTATTGCGAGGGACCTGATAGCTATTGTCTTTAAAAAAACGCTACCAAAAGCAAAAGCAAGCATGATCATCACCCCATAATTGTAAGTAAAAATTGCCCTGAAAAAATATAATAAGGCGACAAACCCTGGCTCATAGATCACCAGAAGCAACGGGTTATAGTCTTTATAGATCAAGTCAAATGCATAACTGTACCCGATGTAATCCCTGCCAACTTCCGGACCGCGAAAGCCTGCCAATAAAGCTAAAAGCAAAGCAATAATGGCAAGCATATAATCTCTCCGTATTTGATTGAATTCATAATCAATCGCCAGCACCGCAATAAAAGCGAAGAGAAAAATATAGACCAGCATTAATTAAGGATTTCGATTTCAATACTAATGTATGTCAGCAATTTGGGATGCAATTTTTGATTGACCGCCTGGTTGCGGTATTGGGTAAAAGGCTATCCGGATGTCCTTTTCTTGAATAAACTGGTTACCCATAAAACGAATAGTAACATAAAGCAGCTTACCACTGAAAACATGATGGCCGCTTGTAGTTTTGACGCTTTGATCCTTTTCATTGGATAATCCGCAGGATCTATTATCTGCAATAAAGGTATCTTCCGGAGATATTGATAACGGGCGATTTCAAGGGTTTTAAACATCTCCTTGTATGCCTCTCCATACGCCTGCATATTATATTGCTGCATAAGAACAGGTGATTGGGATGCGGTAAATGCAGGATTTACATTCGCGTCCTGGGTGGAGGCTTTGGAATGTATGCTTGCCCCGACATTGCCTTTTAGCGAAGCCACCCGTTGCTCTAAAATTTCGAGTGTCTCCCTGTCTTTTTTACTGGTTATCTCCGTGTAAAAAATACTTGCTTCCTCTACTATCCTGTCGGTAAAAACCTTCGAGAATTGCTCATTTGGGCTCTTAATTTTTATTTCATAGATACTTAATTTTTTATCGGGCCTGCCCACCATAACATTTTCCTGGTTAAGGTCAATATAGAGAATATTCAAAATGCTATCCTGCAAATAAGTGAACGTCTTTTTTGCCGTACCAACGGGGAAATGTATGTTGTTTAAACGGGGATTATTGTCAAGTATCTTTCTTAAACCTGACATTTCAATGTAGTACTCTGCGAGTGTAAAAGGTTTGTTATCAAATGTATCTACCGACAGCATTACATTTTGTACGATGCGCCGGCTTCTCAAAATTTCCAGGATATTATCTCCGTCAAACATACTTTGGCCCGAGCCAAGGCCAAGACCAAACTGGGCGGCCAGGTTTAAGGCAGCAGAAGCCGCGCCATCATTAGAACCTGCATCTATGGCGAATGTCAGCCGGCTTTCATACATCGGCTTTTTTGATCTGGCGTTGAGGAAGCCGGCAACCCCTGCCACAAGACCGACAACCAGGAAAAGCCACCACTTTCTTAATACATATTGTATAAAATTCAGGATGGAAGGGTTGATGTATTTATTTTCATTTCCAGGATCGTCGGTAGCATTTTTTATTATAACAGGTGTCTGGTTGGTCATATTTTATTATATAAAATGTAGCACAAAGGTAATAGCGTTAGGTAAACCGGCACTTGTTCGCGTTTTAAACTACCCGGAACTTAAAGTTGAAGCCTGCTACCTGTATTATTTCCGGATGTTTATTATTACATTGGCAATAATAGCCAGTGATGATATTACCACCGACCACTCTCCTAGTGAAATCCTTTGCTTATTCCTGTCGGATTTTTGAGGAATAATAATTTCTGACCTTGATACTACTTCAGGATAGTTTCTGAAAAATAAAAAGCTTTTTACCTTTTTTGCCTTACCGTCCGGATAAATAACCAATGCCCCTTTTTTATATGCCAGGGGAGTGTAGCTGCCTGACTTTTGTATATAGTATTTTAAGTTAGTGCCCTTTTTGTAAGGAATAATTGTTGGAAAATATACTTCACCGCTAACTTTAACCAGGTTAGTGTTCCGTTCAATGGTGATCACATCCCCGTCTTCCAGCACCATGTTCTCAGATTCATTCCGCTCATTTAAGGCCTTTTTTAGATCAATGCTGATATTTTCATAGTCTTTAAAAATCTCTTTCCGGATGGTTTGATTTGAGTGGATGCTGTCTTCCTCTATTTTTAAAATTTTGGAAAATATCCTTTCCCTGTCTTCTGTTGTTTGGTTCTTTTTTGCCAACCGCCTGATAATCAGTGCAGATGTATCCGCGTTTGGCCTGAACCCACCTGACCTTTCCAACAGGTCAGAGATCCTGTCACCACTCATTTTCAATGTGTACCGGCCCGGGTTAGTAACCTCTCCTTCGATAAATACCATTCGCCGGGTAGTATATCCTGCCTGCTGCCTGATATGGATGATGTCAAATGGCCTTAAAATAACATCCTTCATGGCGACTGTATCCGACAAGTCAATATTCAATATTTCGGCCTGTTTGTAATTAAGCTCAGTTATGTCTACATTTTCCGCCACCCGTGCAATTTCTATTTTAGTCAGATCACCCGGTAAGGTCAATCCGCCTGCAGCTAATATGATATCCCGTAAACTGATATTTTCTGCCCATTCGTAAGTTCCCGGCTTTCTGATGAAACCATCAATAATTATTTCATTTTGATTTCTCAAATCAAAAATGGAATACAAAGTTATTTTGTCGTTTTTTTTCAGGAGAATAACAGAACTGCCATTTAAAACTGAATCTATGTCAAATGATACCTGGACAGGCGTTCTGTTAAAATTTAAACGGCTGATACTTCCTCTTTTGCTATAAACATCTTCTTTTACGCCGCCTGCTTTTACAATCAGTTCCTTTAAACTAAGATTCTGACTAAGTTCATAATCACCCGGTCGCATAATGGCGCCTTTGATCGTAAGCTTGTTCTCGTAGTTATCCAGTAATTTCCCTACAACGATGGAATCGCTGGACGATGGTTTATAACTGTTAAACCGATCCCTTGCGAGGTCCGTTATTTTTCTTTCGTTTTCAGTCAACTGGTAAATGGTGATACCGGCTTTGTAAGCATCATCCGCAAATCCGCCACTGAATTGCAATACGTTTTCAAAAGTTTCCCCTTCTACTAATTCATACTTTCCTTTGTGTTTTACATTTCCGTTCAATATGATCCTTGTTTTGTAATAAGGTATCCTCACTACATCGCCTTCCTGCAACAGTACATTGTCTTTTTGATCACCTTTTGTCAGGAAACCATACAGGTCAACCGTGCGTTTCAGCTGATTTCCCCTGATCAATTCAATTTTCCTGTAGCTACCAAAATCTGAGGGGCCGCCGCATAAGTACAGCAGGTTAAATAAAGTGGTAAGAGAGGAAACTGTGTAGGAGCCTGGCTTTTTTGATTCACCAATTACGGTTACCCTTATACTGCGGATCTTTCCCAGAGAAACCTGGATGCTGGTTTGCCCGCTATTGATGGCCTTGTAAATCGTAGAAGCCAGTTTTGACCTGATCTTGGTGGTGGCCTGGTCCATGCTAAGGCCGTTTACAGATATTGGCCCTACCTGCGGTATATAAATGCTCCCTTCCTCGTTCACTCTTAAGTTGTATGTTTTTTCGCTGTAACCAAAAATATTGATAACCAGTTCATCATCTGGTCCGAGGATATAGCCGGCCGGTGTAGCAATTCTCAGGTTGGGTTCAAAGACAAGGCTGTTAGTCGCAAATAATTCCGACCCGAAAATAGAAATATCAATTTTATTCACCTGGGAAGGAATGCGGCTGCTATCCGCGTCGGGATACCTGTTTTTACTATTCGGGTTAACGGCAGTGGACTCGGGCACCTGCGTTGATTTCTTTTCGTTATTGGAAGACTTAAAAGATAATTTTGACAACCGTTCCTCTAATTTATTTATTTCTTCGCGGGGCATTCCTTTATCTAATAAAAGCCTGTACATGTTTTGCTCCGACACCCCGTTTTCCTTGGCTTTTATAAAGTAAGCTTCGATGTCCTCATCGGATATTTCATCGATGTGCACAGTTGAAAGGTCCCTGACAGACAGCGAGTTAACCTGGGCAATTCCATGAAATATAAAAAAGAAGAAAAGAACACAAAAAAAAGAAAACTTAGCGCTAAATTTCATAAAATATAATAATTACACACAAAAACGTTGCAAAAAATTCATTGTTAAAAAAGTAGAAACGGGCATGATTAAGGGAGATAGCTTTAGGAACACTCATGATTGTAGTGGCTTTCATTTGAAACAATGGCAAACGCTAACTGCGGCTGTTTACCTTAACTGTCTGTCCACCAGTGACAACCGGAATGCAACCAATTTACATATTTTGCGAAGTTAGCAAAATAACGCAAGGTTTTTGAAAAATCTATTTGTGAAAATATCAGCTAATGCCTACCTGTCATGCACTTACATATTTAAATTTTTATTATTTATATACGATTAAACCTGTCAGGCGGGAACAAGGTTGCCGGCTTTTTAAATTTATTTCTTAAACGGCTCATTTGGGATAAAAATATGCCGATCAAAAAAGGAGATTTTAATATTATGACGCAGACAAAGTATTCGAGTTTCCAAAAAAAAGATATGCCGGTGCCCAGGCGCAAATAAGGCTGGGAGAAATTATACTTTAATACGCTTATATTTTCTCTTTTATAAAGACTCAGCACCCTTTCCAACGATGTGAAGGGCCTCGTAATAATATCATATTTTATAAATTGTAAGATCCGGTCGTAGTTTTCTTTGGTAAGGTTCAGTGGTAATTCTACCAAAGTTGGTAATCCCAGGCAAAGCGGTAAATAGGACCATACCTTGGTTGGATCGGTATGCCTTCCCTGGGAACTGATTACGGGATCTTTTGAAAAAACGACCTTCCCTGAATTTTTAAGCGACACGATAAGCATTACAAAGTGTGGCACAAAAGAATACGAAAACAGGTAGGCAAACCTGATAAAGGGCCGGATAGCGGTTACATTGTACAACCCTAATGAGATCAGGAAAAGGTTATTCATATTGTCTGCCTTTTCTATGAATTCATTTTCTCCCGTAACAAGAATATTTTGATCCCGCTGCAGTGTATAATCGGATTTGAAATTTACATAATGTACACCAGGATAGTCGATTATGTATTTTAATATGGTCGTAATTGCGTCCTCGCGGGCCGCGTCGTCATCACTTAATAGCCAGATCCACTGGGTTTCGCATAACTCAATACATTTGATAATATTTCCACAGGCACCAATATTGACGATGTTGCGGATGATTTTTAAGAAGGGATAATCATGCAGTTCCTGGCTCAAAGTGTCCGCTACCGGCGTGTCAGAACAATTATCATAAATTACCAGGGCAATTTCATGTGTAAGCTGGGGCAGTAAAAAAGCAATATTTTTTTTGAGAATTTCATTACGGTTATAGGTTGGTATAGCAATAGTTAACTTAATTTTTCCTACTGGGCCCATAATTTTTTCGTTTGTACTAAACCTTCGCAAATTAAATTAAATAATCGCTTCTTCTTTGCTAACATTCACATTGGCTATAATTCCATTCGAATAACAAGCCTTGCGATTTACTAAATGATGCCACCGCAAGCACCCCGCACGCAAGTCTATACTTAAATTCACTATAATTCAAATTTTGGCGGACTTTTATTAAAAGTCATCCGTTCTGATATGACGGTTGACCGGTAAAAACCAACCTAAACAGTTTGCTTTATACCGTCTTCGCTAATTATCTTTGATCATATATGTATTACTCCCCGGCATATCAGCAAATTAATTGTTGGCTTTATGAGAATTGAATATTTTTTGTTTACTATTTATCTTGTACTTAGCTTTTTGTTGATTCCAAAAATCGCCTTTGTCAGGCATGCTGGTTTAACGCTGCGGGAGGTTCGCTTGCTACTTATATTTAAAATTCTTTCAGGTATTGCCGGCGCCTTCTATTTTAAAAAGATCGCCTTAAGTGCGGATTCTCTTAGTTTCAATGAGGGTGGAAAGATCGAATATGAGCTCCTGCTTTCTAACCCGGTGCAATTTTTTACTGATTTTAAAAATGGTATGCAGTCTTATGGATTGGACCGCCTGTTTGAAACGCAACATAGTTTCTGGGCCGATCTTCGGTCCATTTTATTGTATAAGTTTATAGCGATACTGGACCTCATAACCAGGGGGAATTTTTATTTTAATACGATTATTTTTTGCACCATTGTTTTTTTTGGCCACCTCGCTTTTTACCGGATCTACAGTGAAATTTATAAAGGAAATAAACTCCAGGTTCTTTTAATTTCTTTTTGTTTACCCTCGGTTTTACTTTATACCTCCTGTATTCACAAAGACGGGGTCATTTTTTTATGCCTTGGGATCATTGGCTATATTTTTTTCCGGGCATTATCCTCAAACCGGTTGATCAATATAAAATATACCCTGCTTTTCACATTAAGCATGGCAGCAGTTTTTCTTTTTAGAAATTATGTGATTGTGGCGATTGTGCCGGCAATGGTAGCAGCGCTGTTGTGCAAATTGCTTCCCTACAAAAAGAGATTTATCGTTTTGGCTACTTATTCAATTTTTTTCCTGCTATTCTTTTTATCCAGTTTTAGCGAATCATTTATCAATATGCCTGCCGCAGTCGTACAGCGAAAAGTAGATTTTGCCGCGCTGGGCGAGGCAACCACCAATATTGCAATGAATGAGCTTAAGCCAACTGTACCAAGCTTTATTTTAAACTTTCCCCAGGTAATCAACCATTATTTGTTCCGGCCCTATTTATGGGAATTTACCCGCCCATCCATTTTATTAACGGCACTGGAATTATTTTGTTACCAATTATTATTGCTGGCTTTCATTTTTTACCGGAAAAAAGCTACCGGGCCTGTCCACACCTTCAACATTTTTGGATTTGCATTTGTGTTCAATATGATGCTGGTAATCGGTTACACGATACCGAATATAGGCGCCATAGTCAGGTACAGAAGTATTTTCTGGGTATTTCTGTTGTGCCCGCTGCTGTGTAATACTGATTGGGAAAAAATACCTTTTTTTCGCAAACCTGTTCCTGGCAAGGCTTAGAACCAGCAAAAACCTGTTGAGTTACTTTAGCAGAGAGACTCGCCAGGATCTTACATTCCCGCCACTAATCTCACCAATCGGTTTTCATTTTCCCGTTCTCCATTACCTTTGCCGCCATGCATTACGCTTCAATAGAAAACATCAGCAAATCTTTCGGGATAAGAACGCTTTTTAAAAATATCACTTTAAACGTAGAGGAAGGAGATAAAATAGCCCTGGTTGCCCGAAATGGCAGCGGCAAAAGCACCCTTTTAAAAATTATTACCGGTCTTGATACCCCGGATGAGGGAACCGTATGGGTGCATAAGGACATTAAAGTCGTGATGTTGCAGCAGGACAATGACTTTGATGGTAATAAAAGCATCTGGGACAATGTATTGCGGCTGGATAACCCGGTCGTAAAAGTGGTTAAAGAATATGAGTTGTTTCTGGAAGAAGGCCAGGAGGACATTGAAAAATTGGGTGAACTGATGGGCAAACTGGATGACCTGAATGCCTGGAGTTTTGAAAGCGACCTCAAACAGATCCTGGGCAAGCTTAACCTGCATCACCTGAATGAAAAAGTAGGCAATTTGAGTGGAGGGCAAAAAAAGCGGGTCGCACTTGCGCAGGCGCTGATTGAGGCGGATCTGCACCAGGGCCGTTGCCTGTTGATACTCGATGAACCGACCAACCACCTGGATGTAGATATGATAGAATGGCTGGAAGATTACCTTGCGGCTGCAAAAGTCACCTTGTTACTTGTAACCCATGACCGATATTTTTTGGATGCTGTTTGTAACGAGATAGTTGAAATAGATGAGGAAAAAGTATATGTCTACAAGGGCAATTACGATAATTTTCTCGAGCAAAAAAGCTTGCGATTGGAAGTACAGCAAAGTGAATTGCAAAAAGATAAAAATATTTTCCGAAAAGAACTGGAGTGGATGCGCAAGCAACCCAAGGCCCGCACTACGAAAAGTAAAAGCCGGCAGGATGCCTTTGTGGAAGTAGAAGACAGGGTAAAACAAAAGAAGGATGTGGAAGAAGTAAGTCTGCAGGTAAAAATGACCAGGCTCGGCGGAAAGATACTGGAGCTGATAAAAGTGCACAAAAGTTATGGCGACCTGCAGATCATGAAGGGCTTTGATTATACATTTAAAAGGGGTGAGCGCATCGGCGTGGTGGGGAAAAATGGTGTAGGTAAATCAACGTTTTTAAAGATTGCATTGCAATTGGAGAAGCCGGACAGTGGCAAGATCAACCACGGCGATACCGTTGTATTTGGTAATTTTAGCCAGGACGGATTGGTGTACAAAGAAGATAAACGGGCCATTGAATATGTAAAATCCATGGCGGAATTTTTTCCACTCAATGACGGCAGCAAGATCAGCGCCAGCCAGTTCATGGAAAAATTTGGCTTTTCAGCGGAACAACAGTTTACCCCGCTGAGCAAATTAAGCGGTGGCGAAAAACGCAGGCTGCACCTGATGAGCGTGCTGTTTTTAAATCCTAATTTTTTAGTGCTTGATGAGCCTACCAATGACCTTGACCTGCAAACCCTGCGAACGCTGGAAGAATTTCTGATGGAGTATCCAGGTTGTATCCTCATCGTTAGCCATGACAGGTATTTTATGGACCGGATGGTGGATCACCTGTTTGCTTTTGAAGGGAACGGGGTAATCCGGGACTACCCCGGCAACTATTCACAATACAGGGAAGCCATTGCCAATGGCAGCTTAACAGATGATCGCCAGATCATGAAGCAGGATACCAAACCTGTCGACCCGGTGCCTGCTGCAACCTCCAATATCAACAGCCAAAAATTATCCTTTAAAGAAAAAAGAGAGCTGGAACTACTGGAAAAAGAAATGCCAGAGTTACAAAAAGAGAAGGCGGCGCTCGAGGTAAAAATGAACGAAGGGAACCCGGGCTTTGATGAATTACAGAAGGCCGCGGAGCGTATTGGTACAATTGTCCAATTGCTGGATGCCAAGGAAATGCGCTGGCTGGAACTGAGCGAAAAGGTGTAAATCTTTTTTTGTCACGAATACACGAATTTTTACGAATAATGCAAATGGTTCCAATGCCGCTGTTCGTGCTTTCACTGTAGCATCAAGTTACAGAATTTTGGTAATGCATCCCAGGGCCTTATGCTCGGTACATATTGTAGCAACGGATTTTAATCCATTGAAATAAAAATATAATAATTGTTGCCGCTAATGCAAGAATTTTTACGAATAATGCGAACGTGTCTATCCAGCCGCCGTGGTTTGTGTCTTCACGAACCACCATTTTACAACCATAAGAATCAATTATTTTCCCTGTATAAATAGTGTCTGCAAGAAAACGCTGAAAACCTTTACAGACAATGAATTGTGAAGATTTTTCTTGTTGAATATTATTAATCTGAAACTAATTCTACTTTGACAAGTCAAAAACATTTTGTTGTGTTAGCGTAAATTTAAGATATTGTGGTTATGTAAATATCACGTATAAATATAGACCATGAGCGAACACCATCGTTACCAGCCGAAGAACCGCGG
>JBDSLD010000223.1:0-7791 GCA_039916545.1 Ferruginibacter sp. | reverse complement strand
CACGGGTTTTATAACCTCAACCACCACCAACAAAAAAGGATATTTTACCCTCCGGGATTTGCCGGTGGGTATTTACAACATCGAAATATCGGCTGTTGGCCTGCAATCTACTTTGTTAAATGACAATGTATTAAACCTGGGAGACCGGCTCGTACTGCATAAAATCATATTAAATAAAAACGCCGCGACGCTGAGCCAGGTCACTGTCCGTTCCAACAGCTTTACAAACAGCGTTGACAGGTTGGGAACCGGTACAGCAGTTACAGGCAGGGCTATTCAGAAAATCCCTCTTGCTTCGCGTAATTATACCGATTTGCTTATCTTATCGCCCCTGGCAAGTGGTGCTTCACTGGCAGGCGCAAAATCGGGTGGTACCGGCTATATGCTGGATGGAGTAAGTAATCGCAGGGCGACTTTCGGCGGAATATCGGATGCCGCTTTTTCTATTTCTTCCGAAACGATCCGGGAGTTTGAAGTGTCTACTAACTCATATGACGTGACTAATGGCAGAGGTTCAGGAGGTGTTGTAAAAGCAATCACTAAGTCAGGCACCAATGTTCTGTCCGGTGCGGCCTGGGGCTATTATGGCGCAAATTCCCTGGCGGCCACCAAGGATGTAAATGGCAATCATCTAACGAGCAAATATGAAATAAAACAAGGTGGTGCATTGCTCAGCGGGCCCATTATTAAAGACAAATTGCATTTCCTGATTTCTTATGATCAATACCAAAATACCATCCCCTTCAGGGCCTACGACTTTAGCTTCGCCGGAGCCACACAGGAACAGGCCGAAAAAAATCTGGGCATAACCAAAGCCAACCTCGACCAGGTAGTCAGCATCATGGAAAAACAATTTGGTTTTCCCGCAGGCACCCAGTACGGAACGATCAACATCGTACAGGAAACAAAAAATGCCTTTGCAAAATTTGATTGGAATATTAATAAGAAAAACCTGCTCACTCTAAAGTATAATTACCTGCATTTTGTAGATCCGAATAAATTAAAATCAGCCGGCCTGCTTACCACCCAGTACACAGGTATCGAGATAGATAATGGCGTAATGCTTGGCTTGCGTACAGAGTTTAACAGCAATATGGTAAATGACCTCAAAATAAATTTTAGTACCTACCGCAAGTTCCTTCACTTTTTAAATAACCATGTGCCGGAAGGTTTCGTAAATGTAAATTCAACGTTCAGCGATGGCAGCAAAGGCAATACTACTGTAGCTTTCGGCGTGCAGAACTGGGTACCGGAAAGAGACGCGTCTGACGTTATTCAAATCGTAGATAATTTCCGTTACAAAACCGGCAACCTGAATTTTGTATTCGGTACCGACAATAATATTAATCATGTAACCGACCGTTTATCTCACGATCAGCAGGGGCAATTTTATTATGCAAGCATCGCCGATATGGCCAATAACCATCCGTATCGTTTCAACCGGAAGATACCTTTGAATGGCAATAACCCTTCGATCAGTGTTCCCATTATTGAACTTGGTTTATTCGCCCAAATGGAAACCAACCTGAGGCCTAACCTTAACTTGACAGTCGGCCTGAGATGGGATGCCAATATCATTGCAAGCAAACCAACTTACAACGCACAATTAGATAAAGATCTTGGCGTAAGAAGTGACGTGGTGCCTTTTGATGCCAAAAATGTACAGCCACGTGTGAACCTGATCTGGGATCTGCACAGCGATGGAAAAGATATATTGAAATTTGGTTCAGGCCTGTTTGCTTCTGAGCTTACCACCCAGCCGATCACTTTTTCACACATCGATAATGGAGTAGATTTCAGGCAGATCGATATCCGCCAGGAAGTGCCTGTACCGGATTGGCAGGCATACCAGCAGGATTTTAATAAAGTACCGGGAGTAGAATATTATAATACTTTAAATACAAAACAGCCGGCCACCGTGTTGGTGATGGACAAAAATCTAAAGAACCCGCTAACGTTTAAAACAAACCTTAGCTACTATCATTTCTTCAATAAATGGTTGCGCGTTGGAGCCAATGTTTATTACAACCGTACCTGGGATAATTTTTACCTGTATGACCTGAATTTAAAACGCACGCCTGAGTTTGTGACCAATGAAGGCCGCGAAGTGTATGTTCCTGCAAGTACTTTAACCAATACAAGTTCTACCAGCTTCCTGCCCATTTTGGCCAACTCCCGGATTTCTTCCAACTTCAACCAGGTGCGTTATTTTACCAATACCAAATGGGCCTCTAAATATTTTGGAATGGTGGTGGAAGCAGCTGCCCAAATCGGTAAAGACGGATATTTCAGTTTGTCTTATGCCAAAGGAAAAGCAACAGGCACACCTCCATACGACAACGGTGATCCCCGTAACGCTAATTTC
Organism: Ferruginibacter sp.; assembly: GCA_039916545.1. Lineage (GTDB taxonomy): Bacteria > Bacteroidota > Bacteroidia > Chitinophagales > Chitinophagaceae > Ferruginibacter. The sequence goes on along the minus strand of JBDSLD010000223.1, from coordinate 5,426 downwards.
AGTGTGGCCTCCTCTTATTTTGATTACGCTTCTTATGGTAAAAACTGGTATAGCGATGGCGACCAGGCCAACAAGATCGTGGCGCTGATTTTAAGTCCTACTGTATTCGGCTTTAGCATCAGTTCTTCTTTCCAGGCCTATCAAAATGCCCGTTATTCAGCATACGTGAATAAGGATATTATTGGCGAAGGGAATGATGGCACTAACCTTGCTTTTATTTATGATCCGAACAGCGCTTCCACTCCTGCTGACATTAAAACCGGCATGCAAAACCTGTTGCAAAAAACAAGTCCTGAGTTTAAAAAATTCCTGGAAAAAAACTTTGGCAAATTTGCTTCCTACAACGGCGGCCTGATGCCATGGCGCATGCAGTGGAATACAAGTATTGCTTACGATATCAAGCTGGTCAAGACACATAAAATAACTTTGCGTGCAGACATCTTTAATGTGCTCAACCTGCTCAACTATAAATGGGGCGGCTATAATCAAATCATCAATACCAGCCTCTATAACGTAACCGGCTTTGATGCTACCACCAATTCTTATAAATATAATGTGAACGTGAATGCGGGTACCAAGGTAAAAACCGCTATTTATTATTCCGTGCAATTGGGTGCGAGGTATTCTTTTTAATTATTTTTATTAAATTCGGTCAACGCCCCGCAATACAAATTCATGAAAAAATTATTGACTGTTTTATTTTTTGTTTGGATAAATATCTGCGGGGCGCAAATCGCCGAAATCGGCAAGCCCCTACCCGCCTGGCAGAAAGGTTACCTTGATCTGCATCATATAAATACCGGCAGAGGCAACGCCGCATTTTATATATTACCAGACGGCACTACCGTACTTTTTGATGCCGGGGAACTGGATCCAACTAACCCGCGTACCCTATCGAGGCGAAATACACCGATACACCCCAATAATTCCAAACGTCCATATGAATGGATTGTTCAATACATCAAAAATGTTTCCCCGTTAAAAGAAAAAGCGGTAATTGATTATGCAGTGATTTCTCATTTCCATGATGATCATTTTGGTAGCTGGTACAATGCCGCCCCGATGTCTGCTGATGGGAAATTTGCATTGACCGGTATCTCCGGTGTAGCCGCCTTGCTTCCGTTATCCTGCCTGATTACGCGTAACTATAATTATCCGGTACCCATGCTGCCGGTTCTGCAAAAATACTCAGATAAAAAATACCTTAAAACCTGGGAAAATTACCTTGCCTTTGTAAAACACGAGACTTCAAAAGGTATGAGAACCGAATTTTTAAAGGCCGGTAGCAGAAGTCAGCTGGTGCTAAAAAATGCCCCGAAAGATTATCCTGCTTTTTATATACAAAATGTAAAGTCCAATGGCCTTATCTGGACAGGGAAGGATAGCCTGGCCAATGAATATTTTCCGCCAGTCGATAGCAGTGATAAAAAGACCTGGCCGGATGAAAATGCCTTGAGCAATGTGCTGGTCATTCATTATGGAGCTTTTAGCTATTATACCGGGGGCGATTGTCCGGGTAATGTTTTTCTGGGAGATGCCGCATGGCGGGATGTAGAAACGCCCGTTGCGAGGGCGATCGGTGAGGTTGACATTGCCACCATGGATCATCATGGGAACAGGGACGCCGTTAGTGAATTCCAGGTAAAAACTTTTAAGCCGTCCGTTTGGATAGAACAGGTTTGGACGGCGGATCATCCCGGTCATGAGACTTTAATAAGAGTTACTTCAAAGTTGCTGTATCCGGGGCAACGGGACCTGTTTGCGACTAATATGATGCAGGCCAATAAAGATGTGATAGGTCCGCTGGTTGATCAATCGTATAAAAGTCTCCAGGGCCATATTGTAGTTCGCGTAATGCCGGGGGGAAATGAGTATTACGTGATTATACTTGATGATAGTACCGTCGAAATGCGGGTAAAAAACATATTCGGTCCTTATGTTTCAAAAAAATTATAAGTTGAAATAATCATTGCTACATTAGTCGTTTGTTACACCTGTTCACCGGTTTAAGATCATGTCGGTAAAATTTTAGCAATTATTATGTTTCAATGTATAAACTGGCGCTGCTCACGCCAGCTTCGTTAGCTACACTTGCTTAAAGGTGTAATAAAGCTTCTTAAATAATTGAGGTAATTTGTCACCACCTTTCCTTTTATGTTCTACACTTTGTATTTTCCAATACGTAGAAATAGCGCTTTTTCCAAAATATTTTCTGTTTGATGCTGATAGATACCGATAAAATTCTGGCATAATATTCATCGTATGTAGTATCTATTTTATCACAAATACAAAATCTTAATCAATGATTCCAGCTATTTCTATGCACACAAAGACAGTTGTGTCAATTTGCTTTTTGTTTCTCATTTTTTCATGTAATAATACGCCTGAAACTGCCACCGAAGCTCAACAAGATACAAAAGACAGTATCGTAAAAGAGAACAAATCTGTTTCACTAAAACCTGCGGGTCCTGCACCAGCCTGGGGTCCTTCAATAAAACCTGAAATGGCCGTGGTAATGGAAAAATTAGCAAGTCTCGGCGGAAAACCGATCGAAACGCTGGACGCCAAAGAAGCCCGCATGCAGCCAACACCCACTGATGCAGTAATGGCAGTGATGCAGGATCACCAGATGCCCGTTCCTCCCGCATTGTGTGATACAATAGGAAAGGATATTCCGGTAACTGGTGGTACAACTCATATCAGGATCTATACACCAAAGGATACATCGTCATCATTTCCTATAATTGTCTATTACCATGGTGGCGGTTGGGTAATAGCGGATATCAACGTTTACAATGCAAGCGCCCAGGGACTTTGCGAACAGACTGGTGCAATAGTGGTGAGTGTCGAATATCCTAAAGGCCCGGAAAAGAAATTTCCTGCGGCGCACACTACTGCTTTTGATGCTTACCAATGGGTATTAAAAAATGGTGCTTCAATAAAGGGAGACACTTCAAAAATAGCCTTGGTAGGTGAAAGTGCAGGTGGCAACCTGGCTGCAAACGTAAGCATTATGGCCAGGGATAAGAAAATAAAAATTCCGGTGTACGAGGTATTGGTTTACCCGGTGGCAAACAACGATTTAAACTCCGAAAGCTATACTAAATACGCAGCTGCAAAACCTCTCAATAAACCGATGATGGAATGGTTTGTAAAAAATGCTTTAAATTCGACCGCGCAGTCTGCAGACCCACGCATTAGCCTGGTTAAAGCCAACCTTACGGGCTTGCCACCAACCTTAATAATAGGCGCGGAAATTGATCCTTTACAATCGGACGGCAAATTATTAAGCGAGAAATTGAAAGCAGCAAACGTAAGTACTGAATACGAGCTATATGAGGGTGTTACGCATGAATTTTTCGGAATGGCTGCGGTGGTGCCACAAGCTAAAGATGCGCAGGCATTAGCTGCCAAAAAACTGAAGGCTGCTTTTAATAAATAACCCAACTTAGTATGAACACATGTAATTAATAGTTGTTAATTTGACCGCGTACTAAAATTTTATAAGAGAAAACCTGGTAAAAACATACCAGGTTTTTTTATTCCCATTTATTAGTAACATCAAACTGGAAAAAATGTATAAATATTGATAATATATTTAATGCTTTATCTCAAATTGATTTTGTACATTGTAAAGCAGACTAGCATATTCGAACCCTTTAAATGTGACTGGGAAAGGCGACGCCGTTCCTAAAATTTAATTATCTTTCAGGCGGATACTAATGATATGACGAGGAAAAACAACTACTTAAAAAGTTGAAAACATCTTCTCAATCCTTGTCTTCTTCAATATCTTTAAGCGATGTTGATCATTACATTAAAAGCGTTTTTTCACCAGGGGAAAGAGCAAATTGGTTTATACTTCAAAAATGATAATACGCTAAATGTAATTGTACGGAAAATCGCGAAAGTACGATGGTCCAAAACACATGCTTGCTGGTATTTATTGTTGAGCAAGGATAATTATTCCTTGATTGTAAAGACGGTCAGTAATTCAGCCAAAATTGATGCTGTCTCATTAAAAGAATATCTTCAAAAAAGGAATAAGATTGTAGCTATTAAAGTCGCCGCCGCCGAAAAACCTGTAGTTACTCCATTAAACATAAAAACATATGACATCAGTGAAGAAAACTTATCGCAGTTAATTCGAATGGTTGAAACGATGCAATTAGGCAAGAAGAGTGAAAATACTATTAAAACATATAAGAATGAGTTCATTGCGTTCCTGCAAATTTTGAAAAGGCGGGAAGTAAAATCGATTACCAGTGAAGAATTAAGACGGTATATGTTGTTCTGCGTCAATCAATTGCACTTGAGTGCGAATACACTAAACAGCAGGTTGAATGCATTAAAGTTTTATTTTGAGCAGGTCTTGCATCGTGAAAAGTTCTTTGTAGAACTCCCCCGCCCTCAACGGCCATTTATATTACCGAATGTGTTGGCTGAACAGGAAATGGGCAGGTTATTCAATGCCATAAAGAATAAAAAACACAAGGCAATTTTATTTACCGCTTACAGTGCCGGTCTCCGCGTAAGTGAAGTAACAAGTTTGAAACTGACTGACATTGATGCTGAGCGAATGCAATTATTTGTGCAAAGCGCCAAGGGAGATAAAGACAGGTATGTAATGCTAAGTCCGATTGTGTTAGATGTATTGCGAAACTACATCAAAGATCAAAAACCACGGCCGGTCAAATACCTCTTCGAGGGATTGGTAAGAGGAGAAGCCTATAGCAACAGAACGGCGCAAAAGATATTTAATATGGCCAAGGCGTCAGCTGGCATCAGAAAGAAGATAACCTTCCACGGCTTAAGGCACAGTTTCGCAACCCACCTTTTAGAAAAGGGAGTAGATGTAAAATATATCCAGGAGTTACTCGGACATTTCAGCATTAAAACCACGCAGCGGTATTTGCATGTCGCCAGAGAAAAACTAGTTAATATAAAAAGCCCTTTCGACGATATATGGAAAGACGGAGGCATAGAATGGTAGCAGATTGTCGCACCCGACAATTCAAAAATGCGAATGGCAAGTATTTGATTTGTAATGAGATGAAAAAATTGGGAGTGCGTATTATACGTATATCTTATTGTTAGCTGCCAATGATGGACCGACGATACAGATCGACGCGATGTGGAACATTTTAATGCATTTTCAATTCGCGATAGTCTGCTTTTCTGGCATCAGATTTTCTGCAAATCAAATTGCTAATTTTATTTATTTTTCGGGCAGGTTGTGGGTGGACAGAGAGAACGTTTCTTCTGAGCAAATAACTTTTGATAATGATGCAGTGACCTCTTTTTAATTTTTTCAACCACTATGTCCTGGCAACAGTTGCCGTTATTAAAAAGAAGCAGGTTTCGTAATTTATGGCAGTTGCCTCTTGATATTTTTTGTTACCACTTTTTAGGTCAATACGTGCCGC
>JBDSLD010000222.1:0-17986 GCA_039916545.1 Ferruginibacter sp. | reverse complement strand
CAGCAACCTGCAAAGGTCAAATGATGAACTCGCGCAGTTTGCTTACATCGCGTCCCACGATCTGCAGGAGCCGCTCCGGAAGGTAAGGTCCTTTGCGGAGATGCTGGAACAAAGTCTGGGTGCGGACAATATAAATGCAAAAATCAGGAACTACCTGGATAAAATTAATAATTCTACATCGAGGATGTCTGTATTGATTCGGGATGTCCTTGCTTATTCCCAGCTTTCGCGGGAGAATATAGTTTTTGAACCGGTGGATCTCCGGAAGATAATCGACGAGATCAAAACAGATTTAGAATTGGTAATTGAACAAAAAAAAGCAACCATTACAATCGGTAACCTGCCTGTGATCAGCGCGATACCACTCCAGATGTCGCAGTTATTTGCCAACCTGCTCACAAATGCACTTAAGTTCAACAAGCCTGATCAATTACCCCTCATTCAAATAAACGCCAAAGAATTGCCCATTGGAGATGTTGCTAACACAGGCATCACAAGCGGCATGGACACAACATATTACCTGTTAGAGGTGACGGACAATGGCATTGGTTTTCATGCTGAAAATGCGGAGCAAATCTTCAATATTTTTCAGCGGCTCCATGCAAAGACGGAATATAGTGGCACGGGTATCGGGCTCGCCATCTGCAAAAAAATCGCTCAAAACCACAACGGCGAAATTTTCGCCACATCAGATATAGGAAAGGGCGCCACATTCAGTATTGTACTTCCGCAGGAGCAGGGTAGGGGGAAATAGTTTCGCGTGTTTCTGAAATTTGGCAAATTTTATGTTCCTGAGCTATTTTTATTAATGCTGTAAAACAAACCGTCCCATATCGAAGCGGCGTGTTTTTCATCACATTTACCTGCCATCAATGGATGCCTTTAATTGAAAAAATAAATGGGTGTGATGTAGTACACAATTGGTTGGATTTTCTAAAAAGCAACGGCCATTATATCAATGGCTTTGTGATAATGCCTGACCACATCCATGTGCTGATCAGTTTTATCAATGCCAGCAAATCTATCAATACCATAAAGGGAATGGCAAAAGATTGATGGCTTATCAATAAAAATACCGCCTGAAGGTAATGGAGATATAAGTTATTGAGTGATTAGTAAACGATGTCGATCCGGGATGAAAAAAAGGCATGAAATATGGAGTTGGAAAGATTGCAGGGGGAGTAATTCATTTACCCAACGTTAGATTAAAAGCACTTCAGCATTTGTTGATACCATTTTTAATAATATCACTACACAAAAGAAAAGCAATAGTTAACTCTTACTCCAAACTCTTGGAACATAAGTTTTAAATTAAGATAGCAATGTTCTAAATCATGTAATTTTTGTACATTTTTATTATTTCTGCAGGTGCCCTTAAGATTCGATCATAAAAAAAAATTATCAACCAAAACACGCTTTAAAGTGTTTTTTGGTTGATAATTTCTTGTTACCTGACCTGGATTCGAACCAAGACTAGCAGAATCAGAATCTGATGTGCTACCGTTACACTATCAGGCAATTTTTTATTGAACGGCAAATCTAAAACAATAATTGAATTAATCCGCTTATGTTGGTTATTTGTCGGAATAAAATTTAAAAAATTTCTTTACGTCTTTTGCTCATTTGAGTGAAATCCTTGATTTTCTGCGTAACCGGCTCGCACACCTGATAGTGCCTTTCCAAAATAACCTTGTATCAGACACACTTAATTCTAATAATTCCACCAATAAGTAAATTTAAGCACCAGCGCCCGGTTGCGGATGTATAGCGGAGCGGTGTAATAATTGTCCGTGTACACGATAAAGAAATCACTTGCTGGCTTGTAGCGCCATTGGAACCTCGTATTGATGTTAAGGTTCTTTTGCTGGTTATTGTATTGTACAAATGCAGTGAAAAATAACTTATTGGTGAATGTCAGGTCGATACGGGGGCCGACAAGCCAGAAATTAGTCACCCCCCAGGGTTGAATGAGGTCGATATAGTTATAACTGGTACTTAAAGTAATATTAACATACGGCTGAAAACGGTAGCCCAGGTCAGCATTGAGGTTAAATCTTTTTCCATTGGCATAATAACCGCCATACCTCGTGGAAAAAGTAAACGTAAAGAGTTTTTGAGGCTTTGAAATATAGTCTACTCCCCATGCATTCCAGCTGTGTTTAGAGCCTGTAGCCATGGTATCTTTTCCATTGTTGGTAGGGTCAAATGGCTGTAGTAATTCTGTATAAGAATGCCCAGCCCAAGCATCAAACACGGCCTGGTCACGAAAATTTAATTTATACAAAAAGATGCTTTCATTATCAGTCTGGTGCATGTCTTTGTTGAAATAATATGTGGAGGTCAGGGAGGGACCATGACTTAGTATAGCACCTTTTTTAGGGAAAAATAAACGTGCCGCCAGTGGATTTATTTTTATATAATTATTGCGCGGTACATAACCGACCTCCGCATTAAAATTTTTACCCACATATTCATGCTGCCAGGAAATGGTCCATTTTTTAACGAGGTATTGCAGGTTGGCCGCATGCACGAATTCGCCGGATGTTTTGCCTGGCGTAAAAGATTTTATCATCATTACCTTACCAGTTAATAAATTATTGGCTGAAGCAAGATTATATTCGATACCCAGGTTACGGTTATACTGCGAATAGACCGGCTTGGTAGAATCTTTGCCAGGCTGGTAATTGACAGATTGTTTATTGATTAGCATAAACCTGATGTTGGACCGCGCAAATACCCGCCGTTGTAAGGCAAGCACAGCAAAATTTTGCGCCGGCAGACCAGTTCCATCAATACTTTTTGTCTGCATATCCATAACGCCTATGCGCCAGTTCTTATCCAGGCTGCCACTTAACCTGGCTCCATAGTTAATGGGCACTCCAAGCCCGATGCGCCGGGAAAAAAATGGACGGATATTGGCATAGCCGAAATTTGCAAACAGGTCGGCATTCTCCAGGAAAAATTGTCTTCGTTCAGGAAAAAATAATTCAAAGCGGCTGAGATTAGTTACCTGTTTATCAACTTCCACCTGCGAGAAATCCGGGTTTACCGTCAGGTCGAGATTTAGTGAAGAAGTAACGGCGATTTTGGCGTCGCCGCCGATATCTTTTCGGTACTTGGTAGTTTTCCTGCTATCAAAATCTTTTGTGAGTCCGCCAAGAACATACGGGATCAGCGAAATATTGGCGCCCGCTTCCGGCGGCGGAGCATCCCAGAGTAAAGTACCGGTATAAGCCAGCGATGCAGTTGGAAATTGCCTTGGTACGGGTGCCCAGGCGGATTTTTCTGCCACCTTAATATCGAGCCGGCTAAAGTTGATCCCCCAGTTGGTGATCCCTTTTTTATAACGGATACTTTTAAAAGGAATGGCTGCTTCAAATATCCATTTATCGGGATAATTTTTTACAACCGATACCCATTTATTATCCCAGCTGAGGTCAGCGCTGCCACCGCTGTATAATGTGCCGTCCCATTGAGCTCCTGCTGCATTTGATCCAAAAGTAAAACCGTTGGTGCGGTCATCAAAAGGGTCGATGAAGAAGATAAAATTGTCATTTTTACCGAACGAGAAATCTCTTCTCAGAGATTCCACCATGTATTGTCCCGGATGTGCCAAATAACAAACTGCAATGATGTAAATATTTTGCGCATCGTAGCTCATACGCACTTCTGTCTTTACTTTCGCGAGGCTGGTATCCATTGGCAATACCATAAAAAAGTTGCCGGCCGCGTCAGCATCCTGCCAGGCCTGCTCGTTCATTTCACCATCAATATTTATGGCAGAAGATGCTTTCTTGATGTGTAATTGATAAAGGCTGTTTTTTTTCTGCGCCTGCGTAATCAGATGTAGGAAGCAAAGCGGAAGCAGTAATAAATATCTCAAAAGAGCAACGTTTATGGTTTAAAATTGCATACAAGATAACTATTGTTGTTAAAATAAAATGAAGAAGTGTAACAGGGTTTTATGTTTGCTCCATGATTTAGCAGTGCCTGATCGATCAATGATAACGTTGTTAACCACATGGTCTGACGGTCTCGGCCTGACCGTGTAACTAACGACGTGGTAAAATAAAAATAATAAAAATTAAATACTTGCAGGAAACGATTCATCATTGTATTTAATTTCGAGAAGTAGCCACCTGGTCTAAGCAGTTTTAGCAGTATTCAATTCTCTGCTAACAAATATTTTATCGAACAATAATTTTTATTTCAAACTCTCCGCCATCTGCTTCAACGTTTGCAACGCAAAATCCCATCCTTCTGAAGCGTTTTCAAAGTCTTCCTCCGTCAGTTCAACCGGCAGGTCCTCCCGGGCATACAGGGTTGTAGTTGTTCCATTGTCTTTAAACATATAAGTAATGACCGATAAAATACTTGTTGTATCGTCGAGATTAAACAGGTTGTGTTGTAAAATACTTTCAGGTTCTATTTGAGTAATTGTTCCATTCGAATAAATATTCCCGTCTATAGATTTCCAGCTAAAGGAACTTCCCACCTTCCAGTCTGTAACATACTCTCCACCCATTTGCCTTGTAAGCACGGGGTCGGTAAATGCGCGCCATAAATTTTTTGGAGTAGCATTTATTTCAACAGTTTTTTCAATAGATGATTTGCTCATGTCTTTATTAAATAGTTGGTTGTTAGTAGATGTTTTTTTGCAAAGATCGCTAACAAAAAAATAATGTTGATAGTTCAACCCAACGGTCAGATTGAAACGTCAGACCGTTGGGTTGAACATTCTTAAAAACTATGGTTGGGCTAGAACCGTCAAACCCCAGTTTTAAGGGCAGTGATCAATTCACTGTTATTATCAAAGGTTTAAAAAGATTCTTCTTTTTAAGTTTTGCCCTGCCGATAAACTGGTTGCCATTGATCTTGTCAAAGTCGGCAGGAAAGATCATGATCTCTTCTTCCCTGGTATCAAAAAGCAGTTCTTTTGTTAGCATACCCGCATTGTCTAATTTGCTTACTACTACCTGGCCACCAAAACCATCCATGTGATATTTTGGCACTTCCGTTTCAGCAAGGCCCATGTTTTTTAAATTATCGAGGTACAGAAAATAATATCCCGAAGCATCGCTGATCAGTTTGAAGCTCATGGTGCCCCTTCCGCCGCCGCCACTCTGTCGTTTTGGGATCTTTCTCAACCACTCAAATTTACCGGATGCATTGATTTTGGCACCCAGCATATCTTCATAGTGATAGGTATAACTATACGTTATAAAACCACTAGAATTGGTATATGCATTTACTACTACAAAATATTCCTCACAGGCTATAAAAACACTGCCATCGCCTTCAATTAATACATTCCGTACTTTTAAATTCGGCGCTTCGTAATCATCTTTTCTCTCCATCTTTCTCTTACTTCTTGCAGACTCAAATTTTTCAAGTTCGGCCAACGGGAATGCATAGTAGCCATTTTTATATTTGGCAATTTTGCCATTTTGATCAAGTACTGCTAAAAATATTCCATCGGTGCCATTGCCTTTTGATTTCTTGCTGTACGTACAGGCAATGATCATTTCATGTAATGAATTTTCGATCAGGGATGTTTCCCTGATAAAATTATCATCAAGCGCCACCTTTGCAATAATAATTTTCCTGCTGTCTTTTGTAAACTTCAATACCTCGTAGTGATATGCAGGTGCGCCGGTACTTTTATCTTTTTCTTTCCGTGAATCGGAATCATATACTTTAGCAAGCATGTAGGCATTGCCTTTTGAGTCCACTGAAAAATCAGAATTGTCCATGATTGCTTCTGTGTAAGGCATGGTATATTCATTTCCCCATAATTTATTCAGGTGATCATCAAAAACATATAAACCAATTTTATCATAATTCTTTTTGTCATTTTTTTCCTCCGGGATCAGCCGGTAACTAACCAATAATTTTTTTTGTTCCGCATCGTAATTGTACTGGTATTTATCGGTCGCTTTGTAGCGATAAAATCCGGTTGCGGAAGTAGAACCGCCTGCGATTTTTGTAGCTTCAATCATTTTATGATTGACGTCGGTTATTTTTCCTGATGAAACATCTATCTTATCAAAATAAAGGTATTCCGCTTCTGCTGATTTATCCCAATCACTGTGTAACCAAAAATAATTGTTGTCAAATTCAACCACTTTTTCACTATTAAAATTTTTGGTGGCCTCAGGCAGTTCGATTATTTTTTCAGCTGTTTGATTCAATGATTTAGAGTCAAACCTTATAATATTTAACTCCTCTTTTTTGAGGGAAAGATTTACAATGCCATCCTTTTCATTGCCGAAAAATGCCAGGTCGTCCGTTTTCCTCGGTAATGTGTATTCGGATCCTACTTTGAAGGTGAATTTTTTACTTTGTCCAAAAGATGCAAGGGATGACAGGCAGGTGAAAATCAACAGGAGATTTTTCATAGAGTTGCGGGTTAAGCTGGTAAGCGGTTACGGGTTAAAATAATGTGCGAAATTAATGAATTGTCATTTACCATCCTAATCAGCAGTATCACCGGTTCCGGTATTTATGGCGAGGGAGGAAAGTTCTGCAGGTGAGTTTAATAATCTCACCAGGTCATTCCTGGTGAAGCGTTTTAGTAAACCAGCGTCCGTCTTTACGAGGTCATTTGCCAGCTGCTTTTTGGCGACCTGTAACTTCATGATCTTTTCTTCAATAGTATCCGGACAGATCAGCCTTATGGCCACCACATGCTTTTGTTGACCAATCCGGTAACAACGATCGATGGCCTGGTTTTCCACAGAAGGGTTCCACCAGGGATCCACGATATAAACATAATCAGCTTCCGGCAGATTAAGCCCTGTGCCACCAGCCTTCAGACTGATCAGGAAAACCCTTATGTTTTCATCATTCCTGAAAGCTCCTACCGCTTCGGCACGGCGCGTTGTTTGTCCCGTTAAATATTCAAAAGGAATATATTTTGCCGCAAGTTCCGTGCGGATAAGATCCAGCATCGTAACAAATTGGGAAAAGACCAATATCTTATGATGGCGGTATTTGCTTTCGATCTGTTCGATCAGCACATTTATTTTAGCGGAACTATCACCGTAATATGGCAGGTCGTTGAGCAAGGCAGGCGAATCACATATTTGCCTTAGTTTGGTAAGGCCCTGCAACACATTCATACTGTCGCGCGGCAGGTCTTCCTCCGGTAGGTGTAGCAGGTAATTCCGGAATTCTTTTTCATATGCACCATACACTTTGCGCTGTTCCACACCCATCTCGCAATAAATGATCATTTCTGTTTTCTCCGGCAATTCGGTGGCCACCTGTTTTTTAGTTCTTCTTAAAATGAACGGATCTATCTTCTCCTGTAGTTCGATAGCGCGTTTGCTATCGCCAAATTTATCAATCGGCTGCGAGTAAATATCTTTAAAATACTGCCGGTTGCCCAGGAGCCCGGGACAGGCAAAAGATAATTGCCCGTACAGGTCAAATGTATTGTTCTCTATCGGCGTGCCCGTCAACACGATCCTGTTTTTCGATTGTAGCAAACAAACGGCTTTGTAACGTTGTGAATCCGGATTTTTAATTGCCTGCGATTCATCTAAAAAGATATAACCAAAGCGAAAGTTTCTCATGAAATGGATATCCGATACCAGTAAACCATAACTGGTGAGCACCACATCGCAATCATCAAAAAAGCGGTTATTCTTTACCCGGTTACTGCCATTAACAGTTACTATTTTCAAAGATGGTGCAAATTTCTCCAATTCATCCTGCCAGTTAAAAAGTAGCGTGGCAGGCACCACCACCAGGTGTGCCTGGCGTCCATGTTTTTTCTGAAGTAACAGCATAAAAGCAATTACCTGTACTGTTTTGCCCAGTCCCATATCATCTGCCAGGCAACCGCCGAAACCAAGGTCGTCCAGAAAATTAAGCCAGTTCAACCCATGTTGTTGATAAGGTCGCAAAACTGCGTTTAGGCCTTCGGGTGAGCTTATTTCGTTGATCGATTGAAAACCTGCCAGCCGGGCGCTGTACATATCCAATTCTTCCAGCACTTGTGCAGACAACAACTCTTTTTCATATAAAGAAAGTACCGCTGAATAATTGATCCTGGGTGTTCGGATCGTATCATCTGCGATCTCGCCTGCCTCAAACCAGGCAGTCATTTTTTTGATCCATTCCTCCGGCAATATGCCCAGGGTGCCATCATCCAAATGAACAAATTTGCTTTTGTTCTTCAGCGCTTTATTCAATTGTCTTAAACTTGCTTTTTGTTTGCCAAACCTTACTTCCAGATCGGTATTAAACCAGTCTAACCCACTGGTGACCTTTACGGAAACCGCTGCTTTATTGGCATTGAGCCTGTTATTTTCAATCTCGTTGAATCCAAGTATTTTTATGCCAAAGGCCCGCCATTCTTCAAATGCATCCAGGAACCAGCCGTCTTCCAGGAACTGTTTTTTTGTAAGGTAGAATGCTTCCTGGTGCAATTGTTCCACAAAATCCGGGTGCTGTTTTAATAGCAAAGCGGTAAAATTAATCTCGGCTGCCTCATCCCGGTCAACGATAAACGCCTGGTCCTTTTGGTCGCGTGCATAAAGCTGCCGCTTGCTTAATATGCTTACTTCCACTTCGCCGTAACGCATCACAGGGCTGATCGTTACATACCGCTCTGCATCTGATAAATAGATCAATTGTTGTGGCGGTTGATCAAAGCCATCTTCTTCCAGTTGTTCTTTTGTTGCAGGTACCAGCCATGAATAGTTGATGCGTATCTTGTCTTCCAGCCTTGTCAAAATATTTTTTCGGAAGTCTTCAAATTTTGACTGGTGTACCAACACGATATTATTATGGTCCCTGAAGTAGGAAATCACTCTAACCATATCCATGTTCCCTGCCAGGTGAAGCGTGGCACCCGTCAATAAAAAATAGCCATACTTTACCGGTAAATTATTTAGCGGGAGCGTCTTGTCGCCGATCACCAATTGCCCGCTGATCTCGTAAAAATGTTCTTTCAGATAAACTGTCAGTTCAAGCCCTGTTTGTAGTAAGTTCAATTGTACAGGCACAAGACTTTGCGTTGTAATATTTTCCGAAACGGCAGGGTCATGGCAGAAAGCAGCTATTTTTAACGGATTGGTCACAATGGCAGCCAATGATTTAAGGTCACCCTCGTTAGATGCTTTACTGTGGTTATTTATAAAAGAGGCAACACCGGTATAGAATTTAAGTTGCTGCAGGTCATTCGTTTTCCAGGCGATCTCCAGTGGATCAACATGCACCAGGGGGTTTTTTATTTTGTTGGTTTTACCTGCGACAGCTTCATATAAATTTACTTCTAAATATTTATAATATTTATGCTGGCTGAACACCAATATCATCACAGTGGCCTGTGCAGTCGCTGTTTCCGGTAAGGTGTTTGGCTTGATAAGTGCTCCGGCCAGTTGCTGCATCGCGGCCTGGTTTACCGGCACCAAAGATTTTATTTTTGGAATGATGTTCACTGCACGGTTGACCCATTCCAGCTCAAAATACTTATCAGGATCTGGTTCTTCCTGCAAACCGTAATTGGTCGCAAAGGTCCTGATTTTTTTATGTCTTAGCGTTGTATCAAAAAATACCCTGAGGTCAGGCCTTTCCATTAAATTGTAAAGTACCTGTGCGCCGTGTTCGCACAATTTTTTGCCCGTGCGGCCACAACTACAGGATACCGATAATAAATCCTCCTGCAATTTCACCTGCACTACCGGAGTATTTTCGCCGATGCCAGGGTTGATAAATGTGCCGGCATTGAGCCCTATCGTATCCGGTTGTACCAGGAAGAAACGGCTGTCACTACTTACAGGCATAGTGGAACTGTTGGCCAAAATAAAAGAATGGCTTAAATCCTGGAAATGGAATTCTTCGAAAACGATTGCCTTATTGGCTGCTGTTGATCGTGGTACTGCCATAGTAATCGGTAAAAATAGGATAGAAACGGATATCCACTGCATCCGCGGCAATTTCCAATTAATCTACGAGCAAGGGGAATTTCACATTTGCATATTGGGGCAATTTTATTTTCTCTTTCAAATTGCTGAAAGATTCATAGGGGCCATTGACAGAAAATAAATTTACCAGCCAGCCAGGTACGCCATCACCCAGGTCGATCTGGATCCTGTAGTCGATCTTAAACTGTTTACTATTAATAGGGGTAATGATCCAGGTAGCGTTCGAATATTTAATACGTACCAGTTTATTTTTTTCAGGTAAATAGTTATTTACGCTTTTGGCTTCGATGGTCATCACTTTATCTGCAGGACGTTGCGTCATATTCATATGTATCACCAGGTCGCGGTTGTCGAAGGGCCATGGGCATTCAATTTCCGAATAGAAAAAAACATCGGTTGGGCTGATTGCTTTTAGCAATTGTGATTTAGATGTTTTATAGACCCATTGATATTGATTGTTCACATCGAACAATACTGCAGCAAGTTGTGATAACCTTCCGTTGATTATACATTCCACCTTTAATTCATCCAGTTTATGATCTTTTATTTTCCTTGAAAACACTTTGATACCATTCTTATCTTTTTTAAGGTTCCAGTCCTCCTGCGGTTTCGCAGGGATTTGAATAAGCAGGAAGGCTAATAACAGGAGAGAAGTGATTTTCATTATATAATACTTTTATAATAGATCATTTTAAGGGCACATAGGTTGCATTTGATAAAAGAAATCTTTGAGGCAAACGCAGTTTGTCAACATGTAAACAGTTCGTAAAAAGAAATGTTCAAGAGTTTGTTCGTCGGATTTCGTTTCATCCCATAGCTAAGTAAATGCATTTTACTCATACTGGTTGCCTTCCAGATTATCGCTCCAGGTTTCGTTATTTAAAAGGCGCCTAAACAGGCTGGGCGGTAGTTTGGTTCTTCGCAAAAAAATTGCTGCGCGATAGCTGAATTGCTTTCGTTTACATACAGGCAATGGGTAATATTGCTATATTCGTTCATCAAATATACCAGGCCAACTTAACCAGTAATGAAATATATAAAAGTTTTACTAATATCTCTTGCTGTTATTTTAGCAACTGCCCTGGTTATCGCCTACCTGTTTTACAGCAAAGCCAATACAGAATTATATACGCTCGATGCGACTGCGCGGAAGGACGTTGCCGGCAGTTTTATCACATTAAAGGACGGCGTTACGCATTATGAATTGTCAGGCGCTGACACCGGGAAGGTGGTAGTGCTGGTGCATGGGTTTAGTGTGCCTTATTATATATGGGACAGTACTTTTTCAAGGCTGGTGCAAGAGGGTTTCCGGGTGTTACGGTATGATGAATTCGGAAGGGGCTTTTCCGACAGGCCCGATGTGGTTTATGAGGCGCCATTGTTCAGGCGGCAATTGTCCGACCTGCTCGATGGATTGCATATTAAGTCTGTTCATGCCATTGCCGGACTTTCCTTCGGCGGACCGGTAGTCGCCGATTTCGTCGGTCATAACCCCGGCCTGGTCAGCAAAGTAATTCTTGTGGATCCGGTATATCCTGAAGCTGGTCCGCAGGATATGCCTTTTTCTGAAAGTTTTCAACGATATAAAATGGCTCTGTCGCCTGAAACTATGGTAAGCGGTCAATTGACGGACCTGAAATATCCTGCCCGGTTTCCTTCATGGGCCGACCAGTATAAAGTGCAGATGTAATACAAAGGCTTAAGGCGGGCGTTGGTTTCTACCCGTCTTCATTATGCCACACCGGATATGATTAGAGCGAGCTACCGGACGCTGGATTCATTACACAAGCCGGTGCTTTTAATCTGGGGCAAAGAAGACCGTACGGTTCCATCCCGGTATGCTGATTCTTTACGCAAGGTATTACGCACGGATTACATGCCGGTTGAAGATGCAGGCCATTTGCCTCAAATGGAGAAAGCCGGACAAGTGAATGAGCGTATCATTGCTTTTTTGGCCGCACATTAAAATATGTTTAGTTGATTGTTGCTTATCTGCAATCTAAAAGGCTGAAACCACCCAATGGTAGCCGGACATCTGATTTGTACTGCAAACTAAAGACAGCATCAAAGCAGTAAACTGAAAATTGCATACGTTAATTTTAATCAGCACATCAAAAAAATGAAATAATATTGCAAAGCCTTGCCATTTCATTGATTCAATTTCAATCATACAGAAGCATTCTTTGTTACCTGATACCGGTTTAAAGTCGAATGATTCATTGACCAACAATAATTACAATATGACCTGGTTTACGGACAAAATGATTGCAGGGCGATATCAGCATTTCGACAAAAAATTACATATAAAATAATAATGAGATCGCACGGAATAACATTGCTTGTGATATTTATTTCAATAACCTGCTGCTTTTTTTGTAAGGGCCAGGTACCGGTCACAGGAAAGGATACAATTACCCGCGCAGTTGTTGATACGGCAGTAAAGATGATTGATTGCCGTGAGAACAGTTCCTCGATATTATTAAATTCTTTTAAAGAAAAAAATGACTGGCAAATTATAAGCGGTCCGCCCATAACAGGCATACAATACCCGGTACAGTCTAACTACACTAAACCATTTCCATCCTGGGAGATGGACCGGTACACTGCTGATAGCTCCTACTTTAGAAATTGTGACTGGATGGTTTTACCGGATAAAAGGACGGTGATCAATACCAATACGCGGGTACCGGTCGTCTTTATAAAACGCTTTACTACCGTCGCCCCATCAAAGTTGAAACTGATCGTAAAAATGCTGTATGATAACATGGCTTATCTATACATTGACAGTACCTGGATAAAACTGAATCACCGCAATGGAGATGTCAACAGGTTTATTAAAAAATTGCGGCCCGAGCTCTCAGGCTTTGTTTCAATACCTGCAACATTTAACTACAGCTTCAATGCATCTTTTTATGCAGGAGATTTTTACAACCTGGTATTGCCAAAGGGAGACCATGTGATCAGGATCGAATTATTTAATAATGCCTATGAGTTGGGTTGCATCATAAAAGGAATACTTATAAGTGAAGATGATGAAAAAATATTTTGTGGTGCGCCTGTTAAAGAAGAGCAGGCGGAACTTGAAAGTATTCTTATATTCCGTGATGAAAAGGCATTTCCTAAAAATGATATTGCTGATACATTGTATGGCGAATTGATGCAATCTGTAAAAAAAGGTTGCTGGATCAATAACCTGGTCCGGGAGAATTTAGACCTGGTAAGTCATGATACATTATTTGTGAAAAAAGGCGAAAAAATAAATATGACACCTGCTTATGTTACGGAATTTTACAATGGTGAAAAGGATACGGTGTACGCCGTTGGCAGCCTGAAAAAAATCGGGTCTCCAAAAGCAGTTTCCAAAAAATGGGAGCGCTCTTTTGTTTTTGACGCATTGACCCGGGGTAATTATCAATTGGAAATAAATTGTGAAACCCCGGCTGATGCCAGGCATAAAACTCCCGGTTTGATAAATAAATATTCCAGGGTGGTTTGTGTAAAATAAGTTTTTACCGAATTGGAATATTATTTGATTGCCGGAATACTTGTTATAATTTAGTCGAAATTTTATTTATGAAAATATTACTGTTATTGTTGTGCGTTGCTTTTGCAGGATGTGGCGCCAAAAGCAATGAGGAGATTGCAAAGGACCTGGTAGAAGAAAAGTTGAAAACCACATTGCCGGATTTTAATAACAATTATGAATCTGTTAATTATGGCACCCTCGGTACCGCTTTTTTGCCTTACGAAGAAACTGAACAGTACAAAAAGAATAGCATGACGATCAGTGACTGGAATGACTCGGTTATAGCACTGGAGAAAATAATAAAAGAAAATAAAACTGCGGCTGGCAGTGAAGAATACAAGAAAAGACTGCAGCAATTACAAGACAGCACGAAGGCAAAGAGCGAAAGAAATAGTTCCGAAAAGCAGTCTTACACGCCTGAGAAATTATTTAAGATCACCCATGCTTACAATGTAAAGGACAAGCAAGGCATTGAAAAAAAGACGGAGGATGAATTTTATTTTGACAAAGACCTGAAGAAGGTACTTAAGGTAAAGAAAATATATTAGGATATTATTTCCATATGTCGCAAAAAGCCTTTAATAAGTCGTTTTAACACAGCTGGTATTTAGCAAATATGTAAGATGTTTGTAAAGTAAAATAATATTCACAACAGCAAATTTTATCAAATGGACACGGTAGACAAAAATGTAATTACGGTGGAGACTACGATTAATGCACCTATAGAAAAAGTTTGGGAAACCTGGACAAAACCTGAGCACATTATTAAATGGAACAATGCATCTGACGACTGGCATACGCCGACCGCAGAAAATGACCTTCGTGTTGGTGGAAGTTTCACTGCGAGAATGGAGGCAAAGGATGGCAGCATGGGCTTTGAATTTGGCGGCGTATATGATGAGGTACGCGACAAGGAATACATTGAATATACGCTGGGCGATGGCAGGAAGGTAAAAATAACTTTTACCCTGGAAGGCGATAGCACTAAAGTGTCAGAAAGTTTCGATGCCGAAAGTACCAACTCCCTTGAAATGCAAAAGGGCGGCTGGCAGGCTATCCTGGATAATTTTAAAAAATATACGGAGGCCTCTGCATAGCTATTGGTATTACCCAGGTCCGCAATCTGTGCGTTATAGGCAAGCCGGCGCCCGTAAGGGAATTAAACTTTGCTAAATGAAGATATTCCACTTTTTCTTTCTGTTCTCATTGACACACCAACTTTTAATTCGTTAGGGCAAAACAAAATAAAATCAGGTAAACCTACCATAGCTTTGATATAAATAAATAATTTAACAGGTACCTGGAGATTAATCGAATTTGCTGATTTAGATTTGGCAAATTGAACGTGGACATAATGCATATGGAAAAACTCCCAAAGGATATTTTACCTACCCAAAGAACGGTATTGTTAATTTGAATATTTCTTCAGAAACACCGTCGAAAATTTTCAAAGATCCGGCTGCTGAATCGGGGGGTAATAATTCGGTAGGTTATTTTGGAACATATTCAGTTGACTTCAATAAATCTATCCTTACGCATCACGTTAAGGGAACTGGTTTGCCCTGGTATATTGACACCGACCAACAAAGGCCGTTTATTTTAAAGGGCGACACATTGATCATCGGAGATAATAAAACGTGGAAACGAGTTCTTATAAAAGAGGACTGAATTGTATGAAAGCACAGTACACAGTAACAGCATCGCCGCATTTGGACAGTGCCATATTCAGCCCCCCAACATTGTCAATCCGATTACAGTATTTCCTGCGCGTTGGCCTGGAGCAAAGCAGCAATATGTTATCGCGTTTTTATGAAGGCTTTATACAAGTTAATAGATATGCTTAATTCTCCTCGCATCGCCGCAAAATAATTTAACCATTGTTTTAAAAGTCCTCCTAATAACTAATGCCGAATATTATTAGTCACCTGGTTTACTTCCGGGAAGCCTTTTTCTTATTACGGTCATTTGCCCCCTGTGATTGGCCTCGTGCTCACAAACGTGAAACCACTTGCAATAATTATTAGTGGGCTGATCTCCAAAAAATGAAGGGTCAACTTCTGCGAGCCATTTATCATCCCGTTTTTTAAATTCAGCAAGGGTAACCTCACGAACCGTTTTTAAATTGTTTAAATAATAATTGAGGTCATTGCCTTTTATTTGCTTTCGGGCATCTTCACCCAGGTTCATGGCTACGTTCCATTTCTTTTTATTTTCCTCGCTAAAGTCTTTCAGGTTGTAAAACGTAAGGTCCTGGTAAATAACTTCGGTAGCTGCCAGGTGCATCATCAGGGAGCCAATAGTATTTGATTTATCGTCGCTCAAAAAATCCAGTTCTGCCTGGGTCAGGTCCTTCGTGGCCCTGGTCACGCTGTCACGCATCCAGTTCAGCATAGATACAAATGTGCCAATCTCTGTTGAATAGCCCTTCAAAGGGCCAATGATATTGACGTTGTCCGGAGGTCCATAATTTTTTGATTCCCCGAATTTCGGGAACAGGCTAAATCCAGCGAAGATTCCTGTAGCGTTTCTTAGGAAGTTTCTGCGACCTGAAATTTTTTTCTTCATATTTCTTGTTTTGTTTTATTCGATAAAAGTTAACTGTTAGTAATAGCGCAGGCTGATCAGATGGACCTGCCAGGTAATATAGAAAAAATAAAAGCATTATTATAGCTGTTTTTTTATTTGTCCGTGCAACCTATTGTATGTAAACTGCATTTTCATTTGTATAACCATCGGCAGACTGTTTAATTTTTTTATGGATATAGCTCAATTGGTAAAGGAGGCAAGGCAGGGGAGTGCATCGGCACAAAAATGTCTTTTTGATATGTTGAGTGATAAAATGATGCTCGTCTGCCGCCGATACCTGAAAAGCAACGAAGATGCCGAAGAGGTTTTGCTGGATGGCTTTTATAAGTTCTTTAAAAACCTCTCATCATTCAGTTTCCAGGGCGAAGGCGCGCTTTATTCCTGGGTAAAAAAAATAATGATCAATGAATGCCTGATGCTGCTTCGAAAGAAAAATGTGTTCATCATTGTCACGGAATCCGCCATAGATGATTTTCCATTGGAAGAGGAAGCGTTGAATAATTTATCGGCCAAGGAAATTTTTGACCTGGTTGTTCAACTGCCTGTTGGTTACCGGACCGTTTTTAACCTGTATGTAATTGAAGGGATGGAACATAAGGAAATTGCGGCCCTGTTGGGAATAGCAGAAGGAACTTCCAAATCGCAATTGAGCAAAGCGAAATTATTATTACAAAAAAATTTACTACAAAAAGGGAACAGCTATGTTAAACGAAGATCCAAATAATTTCAGCTGGAAAAATAAGTTAGAAAATTTCGATCAATTATCTGAAGTTATCCTGCCAGGTAAAAATGAGTTGTGGGAAAAACTGCATATTCGTTTGGAGCAAAAGCCGCGTCGTAGCAGGATCATGTGGTACCTGGCAGCTGCATGTTTATTGGCCGTGATCATTTTATCATTGACATTGACGGATAAAAGGAACGAAGATCTGGCAAGCAAAGGCACTAAGAGAGCAGTCACAGCAGAAAAGCTTTTGCCAACAGCACCGGCTTTAAAACAAATTATTCCGGGAAATATCACTTCTGCATCTTCTAAAAAAACAACACCTGTCTACCACCTCCAACCAAGTACTTATCCTGCGGCCTTAAACGAACCAGTAAAAGATCAGCCAGTTCTCAAAATAGAAGCGATGCCCGCTCCTCAAAAAATATTTGAAACAACCTTGCCAGATTCGGCCGTTATCGCTACGCAAGTGATAGTTGCAAAGAAAAAATTAAAGGTTGTGCATATCAATGAATTGGGTGAGCTCATAGAAGAGACCGACAAAATGAAACTTGTCGCGGATCATCGCAACTTCCAGTTTAAGTTTATCAACCAGGAAACCCTTAACAATTCTCCCTTGCCCTCAAATAATACCGGTTTTAATATTTTTAAAACGAAAAACATTCCTTCAAATTAAGTAAGATGAAAAAGACAATTTATTTATTGATGCTTTTAACAAGCATCACGGTAACTCTTTTTGCCCAATCGGCCAGCAAATCAGACAAGATATTTGAAACTCCGGCAAGCGCTATTTTTAACCGGCGCTTTGTCATTGATCTTGATAAAAGAAACCAGTTTCAGATTGAACTGGCCGACATTGCAGATCTTGACCGGCTTTCTAATATTGATTCATTGCTACAAGTATTTTTGACAGATGTGGCGGATTTAAAAGATTCGCTGGCTGATCCGCTCACGTCGAAGCGAATAGATTACCTGACTGACGCCCAGGGAAGAAAAAAAATCAGGTTTCAGCAATTCCAACCAAAGGGTGCGAGTTTTCTTTTGAACGATGGGGAATTGGCATCGCTGAGAACGGAGCAGGATACCATTCATATCATCGGCGTCCTTGTTAATCCGCCGCCGTCCCGGGACAAGACCAGTCGCTCGAACCCGCGGTATTATCATTTAACTTTTTACCTTAATACCATCAATGAATTACCTGGCTACATGAAAGGGGCA
>JBDSLD010000221.1:0-3416 GCA_039916545.1 Ferruginibacter sp. | reverse complement strand
GTCACTTCATTCCACTTGTGCCCCATAAATCGCTTAACACTCATAATTGTGTTTTGCGGATTGGTGATCGCCTGGCGTTTTGCAGGATCACCCACCTTACGTTCCCCATTTTTAAGAAATGCCACTATCGAAGGTGTTGTGCGGCGACCTTCATCGTTTGCTATTACTACTGGCTCGTTGCCTTCCATAACAGAAACGCAGCTATTGGTAGTACCAAGATCAATCCCGATTATCTTTCCCATGATTATTTTTTATTTTGTTCGTGGTAAATAGTCAATGATTGTGCCATAAGGATTAAGGTGAAAAAATGGCAGACCCGGCGCTCCATATGCAAATTCCCTGGTATCCATCAAAAAGAAATTATACCCGGCAAAGAGAAATTTACCAAATTATTTGGTGACAAAATGTCGACTCCACAGAGACAATAATCGCTCACAAAAAGAGGCAAACAGCATGAGAAACTAAGCAGCTTTTACTTTGAATGTATAGTGCTTTTGCGTTAAATAGCTAAACACGATGATGATACCTGTGATGATGATTTTGGCTATTGTAGGATAGATATGAAAATATTCAACAAACAATTTTATGAAAAAGTAATTAAGGAAAAGATTCAATAATACGATCAAAAAATAACGGAACAGCTGGATATGCCCCCGGATGTTAGAACCTGTCCACACAATGTATTTCGATAAAAGAAAGCCCAGTGGGAAAGTGATCAGGAACGAAAAAAGGAAGGCAGCAATATGCGGCTGAAATGCAATAAAGCCGAGGTCAACAACCTCCTTATGAAATATGAAGTTATAAGCTATAAAAAACAAACAAATATCGAGCATTACATTTGCTCCGCCACAGGCTGCGTAACGAAAGGTATCAAAAGGCATTAACCTTTTAAATGGAGGATAAAAAACCTTTATCAGCCTTATGATGGCATTTCTCATAGTTTCGAAAATAGCCGCTAAGATAAATTATTTTCCGCGCAGCTGTCGTTCCAAAAAAAATCCTGCACATGGCAGGACTTCTTTTAACAGTATATCTATAAACTTAAAAAGTATACCTCGCAGCGATGCCGCCGAAATCTCCTCCAAAACCATGATATCTTTCATTTCCAAAATCAAAAGATGGTTGCCAGTCAGCCGAAAGATTAAGTGGTATTTTATTGAACTTATAATCCAGGCCGATCACCCCATCAAGGCCAGCCGAAGCATAGCTTCCACCAAATCTATCATTGGTGTAATATTTATCATTATAGAAACCTACATGAACACCCGGTCCGGCATACCATTTCAATCCCGGGGCTCCGGTAATATCCCAATGAAACTCCAATAAGCCGGTAACCCTTGCACCTCTTTGAAATGCATATCCAAGTGCTTCCACGGCGATACCCTTATTCAAAAAATGTTTTAACGTTACTGCCGCGCCACCTGAGCCCGGATAAACCTTTACACCCAATGCGGTAACATAATCCGACGAATTAAAAGTCTTGCTTTTTTGCGCACTAGCGGTAAAAGTTACCGAAAATGCAAGAAGCATAGCTAACAAGAATTGATTTTTCATAATATTATTATTTGGTTAAAAAAAGATTGGCAAAAAATCGTGCCGAAGGTGTACATATACCTTTCAGAAATATGTTTTCTATATGAGAAGTCCAATGGACGGTTTATGCCTTGTATAATCCCTGCAAAATTTAACTGGTAATTAGCAAAGAGATTGTAGTTTTCCCATATTAACTAAACGGGATCTTATCAATACAACTCAGCATGCAAGGTTTTAATCCGCTCATCCTGCAGGTATTCATCGTAGGTCATTAGTCGATCGATCATTCCTTTTGGAGTGATTTCGATAATGCGGTTAGCAACAGTATTCATAAACTGGTGATCATGTGTAGTCATTAATACAATGCCGGGGAAATTGATCATTCCATCATTGAAGGCGGTAATACTTTCAAGGTCAAGGTGATTGGTAGGTTCATCCAGTATCACCAGGTTTGGATTTTGCAACATCATTTTACTCACCATGCACCGCACTTTTTCGCCGCCACTTAATACATTGGTCTTCTTCAAAATTTCATCACCACTAAATAACATTTTTCCTAAAAATCCGCGAAGGAAATCCTCATCAACATCTTTCACATAGGGTGGTACAAATTGGCGCAACCAATCCATTAAATTAAGCGACCCGGTAAAAAATTCTGTATTATCATTGGGCAGATAAGCGGGCGTGATGGTTGTTCCCCATTCAAATTTACCATGATCAGGTGCTATCTTACCAGTGATGATTTCGAAAAAAGTGGTTAATGCCAGTGGGTTTTTACTAAGGAAAGCAATCTTTTGTCCCTTTACAATATCAAAATTAATATTGCTGAACAATGGCACTCCATCAAGAGATTTGGAAAGCTTCTCAACATTTAATATTTGATTGCCTACTTCCCGTTCAGGTTTGAAGATAATACCCGGGTATTTCCGGTTGCTCGGCGTTATGTCTTCGAAAACAAGTTTATCCAACGCCTTTTTACGGGAAGTAGCCTGCTTCGACTTAGAAGCGTTCGCACTAAACCTGGCAATAAATTCCAACAGGTCCTTTTTCTTTTCCTCTGTCTTTTTATTCTTATCAGAAGCTTGTCTTGCCGCAAGCTGAGAACTCTCGTACCA
The DNA here is from genome assembly GCA_039916545.1 of Ferruginibacter sp. Taxonomy (GTDB): domain Bacteria; phylum Bacteroidota; class Bacteroidia; order Chitinophagales; family Chitinophagaceae; genus Ferruginibacter. The sequence goes on along the minus strand of JBDSLD010000221.1, from coordinate 768 downwards.
GAAAGTATAATTACCCGTGTAGATTTTTATTTTTTTCTTGTCTACATCGGCTACATGCGTACAAACAGCATCTAAAAAGTGACGGTCATGGCTTACTACCAGCACTACATTTTCGTAGTCAGCTAAAAAGTTTTCAAGCCAGCCGATAGTTTCCACATCCAGGTTATTGGTAGGCTCATCCAATAGCAAAATGTCAGGGTTGCCAAACAATGCCTGTGCCAGCAAAACACGTACTTTCAGGTTGGCGGCAATATCTCTCATCAACACCTGGTGTAGTTCTTCCTTTACTCCCAATTCGTTCAGAAACTGTGCAGCATCACTCTCGGCAGTATATCCGCCCATTTCGCCAAACTGGTGCTCCAGTTCACCCGCTTTCATACCGTCGGCCTCAGTAAAATCTTCCTTCATGTAAAGGGCATCTTTCTCCACCATGATATCCCACATTTTCTTATGCCCCATCATCACTGCCTGTAAAACGGTTACTTCGTCAAAGCCAAACTGGTCTTGCCTTAAAGTGGCAATCCGTTCGCCGGGTGTGATATCTACCGTTCCTTTGTTGGGTTCAATTTCGCCACTCAGTATCTTAATAAAAGTAGATTTTCCAGCGCCATTCGCACCGATCACACCATAGCAATTGCCCTTGGTAAAACCGATATTTACTTCATCGAATAAAACCCTTTTGCCATATGCCAGGGTTACATTGTTTACACTTATCATATGTTTAAAATGGGCGCAAAGGTAAGAATATTGAATAATGAAAAATGAATA
>JBDSLD010000220.1:0-11860 GCA_039916545.1 Ferruginibacter sp. | reverse complement strand
AGCCACTGCAATTAGGCCCCGGGGAAAAACAAGTCTTTATAGTAAAGCTTAATTACACCAAAAGAAATTTCAATTGCATCTCTCCAACAATAATAAATGATGATTATTTAAAAAAATATAAGAATTTTAAATATTATAGCAATGATACCCAGCCAGTATTTGGCTATTTATTAGGAGGGCTGCTTTTAATGATGATCATCTTTACCGCAGCCAATTACGCGCAAAGCGAAAAGAAAGAATTTTTATACAATTGCTGCTACTCCTTTTGCATGTTTTGCCTTATCTTTTTAAATACTTTCCTCGAACGGAAAAGTGGCATATTAAGCAGTGTTTTTAACGAATACCTTGATTTCATGTTGCTGACTACCGGCACCGTATTTTACATCGCGTTCACAAGGAAATTTTTGGATACCAAAATAAATTATCCGTTACTGAATAGAATATTTGTTGCAGAAGAAAATTTCCTCCTCGCAGTACTCGCCTGCTTTACTTTCATTGTTTTTTTTACCAATAATTTTCACTTGCAGAAACTCATAGAGAATGGCATGAAATTCATCGTGTTGGCGATCGGTATCGTATATATCATTATCGCTTTATCACAAAGAAACAAGTTAATGAATTACCTCGCAATAGGAAACGCTTTCCTTATTTTATTCTCACTGATTTCCCTTTACATAATTTTGTTTCAACAAAGGACCGATAGTATTTTTACCAATTCCATGGTGTATTACGAGATCGGGATCGTATTTGAACTGATCTCTTTCCTGTCGGGATTGGTGTATAAAAACAGGAAAGAACTGGTCGAAAGGATCAAGGACCAGGAGTCGCTTAAACTGGAAGCGGAAAGGCTTTCTTACGAAACAAAAATCGCTGTATTGAATGCCCAGCAAAAAGAACGTAACCGCATCAGTGCGGACATGCACGACGACCTGGGGGCGGGTGTAACGGCCATTCGGTTATACAGTGAACTGGCTAAAAAAAGAATCGGAAAAGAAGTGATACCGGAGATCGAAAAAATATCTTCTTCGGCGAATGAATTGCTCAACAATATGAATGCGATCATCTGGACGATGAGCAGCAGCAATGATTCACTTGATAATATGGTGGCATATATCCGTAGCTATGCGCTCGAATATTTTGAAAACACGGGCATCAATTGTCAAATACAATTAGAAGAAGACATCCCCAACATGGCAGTGAGTGGTGAAATCAGGAGAAACGTTTACCTGGTGGTAAAAGAGGCACTGAGCAATATCCTCAAACATTCAAGGGCGACGGATGTATGTATTACGTTAAAAAAAGAAGATGAAGGGTTGTCATTGTATATCCAGGATAACGGAACGGGTATCGACTTTGAAAAACTGCGCCGGTTCGGTAATGGCCTGATCAACATGAAAAAAAGGATGGAGGAAACCCAGATCGATTTTAAGATTGAAAATAAAAATGGTACGCTGATCACGCTTCACCGCAAACTGGAGCCTTAACTTTTAGCCACCACACTGATCGCCAGCAATACCCAGCCTGCAATCAGGCACAGCCCTCCTATCGGCGTGATTGCCCCCAGCCATTTGAAACCTTGTTGACCGGCAGCGTGTAGTAAAGTCAGTAGGTAAAGCGAGCCGCTAAAAATCAATATGCCAAAACAAAATAAACGGCCCGACCATAGCAGGGAACTATTTGGGAATTCTTTAAAAAGTAAACCAACTGCCAATAAAGCAAATACATGGTAAAAATGATATCGAACCGCTGTCTCAAAAGTAGCCAGGTCCTTTTCATCCAATAATTGCTTCAACGCATGGGCTCCGAAAGCGCCCAATATTACGGCAAGGGCTCCTAACAAAGCGGCTGTCTTTAAGAAAAATGTATGCATAATTGTTTTAAGCTATAATGGGTGAAATGATCCCGGCAAAAGAATTTTCTGTTAACTCATCTGACATTACTGTAATTTTTGCTTGTGTGTAAACCGGTACCCGCTCTTCCAATTTCTTTTCAATAAAGGAAAATAATTCGGATTCGTTCAGCTTTTTCAGCAAAGGCCTTTGGTCTTTTTCCGGCAATATCCGTTGTAATATCTCTGCAGGCGTACAATCAATATAAGTGGTTGTTCCATTGGCATTCATCCATTGCATGTTATCAAAAAAACAAGGTGTGCCGCCTCCGCATGCGATGATGGTATTTTGCAAACCGGCACAACTTTTTAAAGCAGCAGCCTCTATTTTCCGGAAATGGTCTTCACCGCTGGTTTCAAAAATCTCAGCGATTGTTTTGCCTTCTTTTTCTTCAACGAGGTGATCGAGATCTAAAAATTCAAGCTGATTTTTTAAAGCCCATATCTTACCCCAGTGCGTTTTCCCGCTGCCCATAAATCCAATGAGAAAGAAATTGACACCGGGCTTTTTAAGTAGATCAGTCAAGAATTATTTTTTTGCAAAGAAAGGCAATTTTTGACGATTTATTTTTTCACGCAAAGGCGCAAAGGAATATAGTTTTATGAGTAACGTGTACTTCCAGGCAATTGAATGGGGCCCATTGCAGTCGACCTATACCTTGAAATAAATGGGAAATTAAATGGCAGCATTTCTTTGCGGCTCCGCACCTTTGCGCCTTTGTGTGAACCCGTGAAATTCGTGAAACCGATAGAAAATTATTTCTTTTTATAATCACCCCGTTTCCACGACTGGATAAATTCATTCCAGGCAAACGGGTTGAAAATATTCATGGGAGGTACCTGGCCGGAGTAATAAGTTTTTGCGGCCTGTTGGGTCAGGTACCTGTTGGCGGCTTCTTTTCCATCTCTTGGCAGCGTAGCCATTAATATCCTTCGCTTGCTTTCGTCATTATTTTTTCTCGCTATTTCGAGTTGATCATCCGGTACCACCGTGTTTACAAAATCCCTTTCAAATTGCTCGCGGGAAGGCCTTGATTTGATGATGGTAGCGGCTAAATATACTGTGTCGTTCACCATTAATTGCAGTATGCTGTACTGGCTGCCCTCTATGTCTTTTGGGATGGTTACTAATTTTGGTTTATAACCCACGCTCGAAAATTCCACTATATCGCCTTTCAGGGCCACGATACTAAAAACACCCTGCTCGCTGGTAAGCGTTCCCCGGGAAGTCCCTTTGATCGTTATACTCACAGCTGGTATACCTTTCAGGCTGTCGGCGGTCATCACAACTCCGTACAATTGTACCACAGAATCTTTAAATGTTTCAAATTGTGCTTTGGCAGCAACAGGCAGTAAAAAAGAGGAAATGACAAGAAAATATAGTATAAGTTTATTCATGTACTCAACCCGGTTTTATAGTTTAAATGATCTGTGTTGGTGCACAAAGGTGAATTCTACAAATGTTACGCCGAAACGATACAATGCCTAAATAACCTGTTGCTGAGTACCAAAAATAACAACATTCCTCAATTAATAAACAAAGTAAGGGGTTCAATGTTTAATTTTGCCGCTGAAGCCGGTTTTTTAACAAATAATTGAACGATGACAAACGAAGATATATTGAAGGCATTGAGCAACGTGCAGGAGCCTGACCTGGGCAAAGACCTGGTTACTTTGAACATGGTCAAGGATATTGCGATTGAAGGAAAAAAAGTTTCTTTTACCGTAATACTTACCACGCCCGCCTGCCCGCTGAAAGACCTGATCATGACTGCCTGCGTTAATGCAGTGAAAATACTTGTAGATAAGGAAGCCCAGGTAACCGTGAACTTTACCAGTAATACGAGCAGTAACAGGAAAGACGCCAGGACCATTTTAAAAGGAGTAAAAAATATCATCGCCGTGGTTAGCGGCAAAGGCGGAGTAGGAAAAAGTACAGTCTCCAGCAACCTTGCGCTTGCATTGGCAGAAGGTGGCGCTAAAGTAGGGTTAATGGACGCGGATATCTACGGCCCCAGTCAGCACATTATGTTTGGCGTACGCGGCGACAGGCCGATGATGAGGGAAGTAGATGGAAAAGGTTTGATAGTGCCGATTGAAAAGTTTGGGATCAAGATGATGAGCATTGGACTGTTAGTAGATGAAAAACAGGCCGTAGTCTGGCGTGGGCCAATGGTTAGCAGCGCCATCAAACAATTTGTGAGCGATGTGGATTGGGGCGAGCTGGATTACCTGGTGATCGATATGCCGCCCGGCACAGGGGACATACATTTAACGGTGGTTCAAACCGTGCCTGTGACGGGTGTGATTGTTGTAACTACGCCACAGCTCATCGCCCTGGCCGATGCAAAAAAAGGGATCGCTATGTTCGGTCAGGCACAACTAAAAGTACCTATCATTGGCCTAGTGGAAAACATGAGTTATTTTACTCCTGCAGAATTGCCGGATAATAAATATTACATTTTTGGCAAACAAGGCGGAAAAAATTTAGCGGACGAATTTGATATCCCATTCCTGGGAGAAATTCCAATTGTACAATCGATCCGCGAAGGTGGCGACAAAGGAGTTCCGATTATGGCCAGCGATGATGAAAAAACTAAACAAGCTTTTATTGAGTTTGCGGGAAACGCAACCAGGGGAATTGCAATGAGAAACGCCAACCTTGCGCCCACTGAAATTCAGCAGGTCATAGAAATGCTTTAACACTTGTAATTTTTTCGCCGGAACAATTGTGAAGAGGGAAATCCAGTCCAAATAAATTGAACCGTCGCTCAACTATTGTGTATGACAAAATATTGGATCCTTGTTACATTTGCGATTGTCGCTATTTTATTTTTTTCTTGCAAAACACCGAAATCAACCCAGGCCAATATGTTACCGGTATTTGATAAAGAAGGTCATAGGGGATGCCGCGGATTGATGCCTGAAAATACTATCCCGGCAATGTTAAAGGCGATCGACCTGGGTGTAACGACCCTGGAAATGGACATTGTTTTTACAAAAGATAAAGTGGCCATAGTTTCTCATGATCCCTTTTTTAACCACGACATTACTACAGCGCCGGATGGAAAATACCTGGAAGAAAAGGAAGAGAAAAAATTGGCGCTTTACCAGTTAAATTTTGAGGAGACGCAAAAATATGATGTGGGCCTTAAACCTAATCCCCGCTTTCCCAGGCAGCAAAAAATTAAAGTTACCAAGCCTTCCCTTGCATCCCTGGTAGACAGTGTTGAAAACTATTTATCGGTCAATAAATTGCCAAAAGTTGATTACAATATTGAGACAAAGACAAATCCTGCAACTGATAATATCTATCATCCCGCACCGGCTGAATTTGTAGAATTTTTGATGGCAGTGATAAAAAGTAAAGGAATTGAAAACAGGGTAATTATCCAATCTTTCGATTTCCGCACCTTGCAGCTACTACATAAAAACTACCCTGCTATCAGAACTGCCATGCTGATCGAGGAGTACGATAAAAGAACCTTAGACGAGCAATTGGCTGCACTTGGTTTTGCTCCCACAATCTATAGCCCGGCCTATTCTTTGGTAAATAAGGCACTGATCAACGCCTGTCATGATAAAAAGATCAAGATAATTCCGTGGACGGTGAATGATAAAACTAAAATAAGCGAATTAAAACAGGCAGGCGCAGACGGAATCATTACTGATTATCCTGATCTGTTTGATAAATAAAAGGATGGCTGTTGACAGGTGTTTCGACTACTTTTCTAACCGCTTAATTTGACCACAAGCAGCCAGTACTTTTATCAACCGATGAATAAAAAAACATCCCACCTTATTTTTACTTTATTTGCCGCACTCGTCTTTGTCGTTGCACTGTACCATATCAAAGGCATTTTTTATCCATCTGCAAATTCACCTGCCTGGCGGCACGCCATTTTTGTTCTGATAAATTTTCTTGTCATTTATGGTTTATTAAAAAGGCCCGCCTGGTTTATTTGGTTCATAGCAGTATTGATGCTGCAACAATGGTATAGTCATGGCAGCTATGCGTATCAAACCTGGCAAAAACAACATTTGATCGATTGGATAAGCGTGGCAATTATCCTACTTTTACCATTGCTGTTGATACTCCTGTTGAAGGATAAAAAAACTAAAACCCAGCTGTAAATATGGATCCCCGGTTTTCATTGGCGCATGCGAGAGAAATGGATGATACAGATGCCTTGCATCACTACAGGGAGCAGTTCTATGCGCCCTACCTGCATGGTAAGAGAGCGGTATATTTTTTAGGAAACTCTTTGGGATTACAACCAAAGACGGCCCAGGATGAGGTGCTGAAAATAATGGAAGGCTGGGCTAATTTTGGTGTAGAGGGTTTCTTTTTAGGAAATGATCCCTGGCTTAATTACCAGCAACACATAACCCCCCTTCTGACGGATATTATAGGTTCAAAGCCGAAAGAGCTCGTTACCATGAACCATCTTACGGTAAATCTCCACCTGCTGATGATCTCTTTTTACAAGCCAACGGCAAACCGGTTCAAGATCATTTGTGAAGCAAAGGCATTTCCATCTGATCAATACGCTTTTCAATCGCAGGTAAAATTGCACGGGTTTGATCCGGCAACCGCTATCATTGAAGTTCAGCCGAAAGCTGGTACCGAACTAATATCAACAGAAGATATTTTAGCAGCAATCCAGGCGCATGGCGATAGCGTGGCACTGGTACTATTTAGTGGAGTAAATTATTATACGGGACAGGTTTTTGATATCAATGCAATCACGGCAGCGGCTCACAAAACCGGTGCCTTTGCCGGTTTCGATCTTGCTCATGCAGCGGGAAATATCAAATTGAAATTGCATGATTGGGAAGTTGATTTTGCCGTATGGTGCAACTACAAATATTTAAACAGCGGTCCGGGCGCCATTGCAGGTGCGTTTGTGCATGAACGTAACCTTACCAATGATAAACTGCCGCGCCTGGAAGGTTGGTGGGGCAATAATGTTTCCAACCGGTTTAAAATGGAAAAGCAATTTACCCCCTCCCCCTCTGCCGAAAGCTGGAGCATGAGTACTACCCCGGTGATGCTGCTGGCTACTCACAAAGCATCCTTGGCAATATTTGCAGCCGCTGGCTTCGATAAGCTATTAGAAAAAAGTAAAGCCTTAAGCGAATACCTGTTTTTTTGCCTTGACCAGATCAACGGGGCGGATGAAAAATTTACCATCATCACGCCGCGCAATATTGAAGAACGAGGTTGCCAGGTTTCTATATCGGTACATCAACATGCGAAAGCTATATTCGACACACTGATGCCATTGGGAATTTTTGCAGACTGGCGGGAACCAAATGTGATCCGGGTTGCACCTGTACCCCTCTACAATAGTTTTGAAGAAATATTTATATTTGCCGACACTTTACGACAACTTTTATATACCTGAAAGGCGTCTTTTTCAAACAAACTTATCAACTACCGAATGTATAAATTTTCCTATTTCACAGAAGAAGACAATGAAAAAGTGATTGCTTTCATCAAAGAAAACTCTTTTGCGGTGGTTACTGGTTTTAATGATCAATACCCCGTCGCTTCTCACCTGCCTTTGGATGTTGAAGTAAAGGAAGATGGAAAAATATTTTTACACGGGCACCTGATGAAAAAGACCGACCATCACCTGGCCTTTGAAAAAAATGAGAATGTTTTAGTGATATTCAATGGCCCGCATACTTACGTAAGCGCAAGCTGGTACACGAATCCACAGGTTGCCAGTACCTGGAATTACATGGCTGTGCATGCGAAAGGAAAAATTACGTTTACGGATGAAGAAGGAACCTACCAGGCGATAAAATCAATCACTAATAAATATGAAGGCACAGATACTGCAGCCTCCTTTGATAAATTACCCAAAGAATATGTGCTGAAACTAATCAAAGCGATTGTGGGTTTTAGCATAGAAGTTGAAAAAATAGACAATGTTTTCAAGCTCAGCCAGAATCACGGAGAAGAAAACAGGCATAGCATTGAAAGTCACTTAAAAGCAAGGGGAGACGAACATTCGGCTGCGATTGCCAAACAAATGGGAAACCTGGATAACATCACTCCTCGGCTGTAAAATCATCCTGTTCACGGTCCAAAAAAGATTTTATTAACATTTCACTTTTAAAAATGTTAATATGATAATTTAATAAGACATGTTACGTTAAGCCTAAAAGCAGATTGAAGTCTGATTTTTTATATTAAAATATTAAATTTCAACAAATTACACTTTATCTTTGCGCCTTCAAAAAAGTGACTTTTTTTATTAAATTCCAATACTATGATTATCGCCACATTACCCGCTGACGAAGAGTTACGTCTTGCCGACCTTGCATCTTACGATATTTTAAATACAACAGCAGAAAGTGACTTTGATGAACTGGTTGAACTGGCCGGTCAAATCTGTAACTGCCCCATTTCACTCATTACTTTATTAGATAAGGACCGCCAGTGGTTTAAGGCTAAACGGGGCCTGGAGGGGCCAGGTACTCCAAAAGATGTTGCTTTTTGTGCGCATGCGATCCTTCAGAACGAGGTTATGGTAGTTGAAGACGCCAGGGATGATGCCCGTTTTTATGATAATCCATTGGTAACTGGTCAGCCTGATATCCGTTTTTATGCGGGCGCGCCAATAGTTTCGCCAAATGGCTATAACCTTGGCACTATTTGCATCATAGACAAAGAGCCCAAAAAATTAAGTGAGACAGAGGAAAGGGCCTTACTATTATTGTCGAAGCAGGTGACTAAACTGCTGGGGTTACGCAACAATAATAAATTATTGCGCGAGCGGGCTGAAGAGATCATTACCCTTAAAAGCAACATTATCAACCGGGTGATCCAGGTGCAGGAAGATGATAAAAAATCAATTGCGTTAACACTTCACGAAGATTTGGCGCAATCGCTTGCGTCCAGCTTGATGTACATAAAAATGGCGGTTGATAATAAATCGAATTACCTCCCTTTGTTGGAAATAGCGCAAGGCCAGCTGAATGACACGCTGGTTAATATGCGGAGCTTATCTAATTCAATCGTACCCTCGGCACTTGATTGGGTTCCGGCGGAAGACCTTATAAAAGAGTTTGTAAACAAAATAGCCCCTACTGTTCCTTTTAAAATAAAAATAAAAGTTAGTGGAAAAGATAAGGGAAACGCAAACCAGGCGCTTATATCCATACGCGTTTTGGAACAATGGCTAAAAATACTGGGTGGTAAAAAAGATGTTTCGGAAGTAACGATCAGGTTAATTTGTGGAGAGCAATTCAACTTACTGATTGAAGATAACGGGCTTTTTACTCAGTTTGACAATCTTAAAAAGGAAATATTTGACAGCCTCATCTACAACAGGGTGCAGGCGATCGGGGGATTGATCGAGTGGTCTCACCTGGGAAGTAAAAATTTATTAAAAATAAAGTTACCCGTCTTCGCAGAGAATAATACTTTTGCGGCAGCATAGCAGGTGCAAATTTTTTAATGGAAACGCGATCGTGGTATCAGGCCATTGAGATGTAGCAAAATTTTTAAAAAATTAACCTGCTAAAAGCCCAAATACTCATGACAAGACAACACCTGATCGACCAGATACAAATAAAGAAATCTTATCTCTGCATAGGTCTGGATACGGATATTGACAGGATACCGATACATTTAAGGTCTCATCCGGACGCCGTCTTTGAATTCAACAAACAAATCATCGATGCTACGAAAGACCTTTGTGTAAGTTACAAGATCAATACTGCTTTTTACGAAGCAATGGGTTTGAAGGGCTGGGAAGCCATGCAAAAAACCGTGGATTATATTCCTTCCGAACATTTTACCATTGCCGATGCAAAACGGGGCGATATCGGTAATACTTCCTCCCAATATGCCAAAGCCTTTTTTGAAGTATTAAACTTTGATGCCATTACTGTTGCGCCATATATGGGCGAAGATAGTGTGCGCCCATTTTTAGAATACGATAATAAATGGACGATCGTGCTGGGACTTACCAGCAACAAGGGCGCTGAAGATTTTCAAAAGTTGTCTGTGACTAATATCCCGGAAGAAGATTTCACCATGATACCGCATATTGCTGATCCTGTCAGGCATGCCTTTTTATATCAAAAAGTAATAGAAAAGATTGCCGGATGGGGCAACACCGGTAATTTGATGTTTGTAACCGGCGCAACAAAAGTGTCTGAATTTGAAGTGATCCGTAACATCATACCTAATCATTTTTTATTGGTGCCGGGGGTTGGTTTCCAGGGCGGCAGTTTAGCGGAAGTTTCCAGGCATGGGTTGAATAAGGATTGCGGACTATTGGTGAATGCCAGCCGGGCAATTATTTATGCAAGTGGAAAGGAAGATTTTGCCGTTGAAGCAAGAGCCATCGCAAGCCAGTACCAGCTGGAAATGAGTGGATTTTTGTAAGTTTTCCTCTTTTTACTCTACCAGCTATTACTTGTTACGTAAGGTTTAGTGTCTTCAGGACACAAACCGATGCCGTGTGGATTACGTTTTATACAAAGACCTTCGTTGACAGATGTAAGATTTTTTTCTGAAAACATCAATAGTGTCTGCAAGAAAACGCTGTTATTAATAACTGGTAAGGGTTTTAGAATATTTTCTAATCCGAATCCACTTCACCAACTACCTGTTAACTCTCTACTTTTGCCTCCACAGCCGGTCCGCCAGCTGGCGGATAACCGGAATGCTGCTGTTTTTGCTTCTTTGAAAAAACAGGCTGCGCATTTTTTCAATTCCGATTTCATCGGAACCGAACCAACGAAAGGCAGCTAACCCGGTTACAGATGTAGCAGATCAAATAGTGGCCACACTTAAATGCCTTTTATTAAACAGCTCAGTAATATTTTATTTTAGGCCATTTCTTTAGTTTCAGATTAATCATATTCAACAGGAAAAATCTCCACAATCCATTGTCTGTAAAGGTTTTCAGCGGTTTCTTGCAAACACTAAATATACAGACTATTTATGCCAGCGGCATAACTGTTTGTAGATAATAAAGAGAATTTGAATTTGCTCCAGCGGAGCAACCTGCTACCCCTGATTTCTTAATACTACTAACCGGTGCGATTCACATACCCCACCTGATTTTACCTGCTGCGATTTGGATATCGACGATCCGCTTTATTTCTTCCGGTTTTTTTGTTCCGATCAATAATAATTTTCCGTCTTTAAATTCCAGTTGCAACCCTTCATTTCCAGAAGCGCTTGTGTTTATTGCGCGACTATTTCCCTGGGCGCCTACCCTGATGCCCCAGCCGCCATACTCATAAAAGGAATTGTACTCACGCATATATGCATCACTCAATTCGCTCCATTCGATAAATGTCGATTTGGTTTGGAACGGATAAAAACGATACTCAATGCCCCTGTCATTAAAGATTGTCCTGAGTTTAATTGAATACAGGAAATAAAGCATTGACAGGGAGGCAAATGCCAATATAGACAAGAGCAGGTTGGAAGCTGGCTCAGGGCCAAATGGAATTCCGAGAACTACCTGTTGAATGATGGCATAAATAAACAAGCTGTTCAGGGCGATGACTGCTGCCCAGGCCCACCAAACCCGGAAGCCTTGTACTTCCTTAAATTCTGTTGTCTCCATTTCAATTATTTGCGGGATTTACAAACCAGGCTCCAGCACTGTTATAATTTTATCACTCAATTGCCTGGCCCATTTAAGGTATTCCACACCTGATGGATGGAGCATATCAGGCGCCAAAAAACCGGTTGAACTGGCATCGGCGCGTTGCGCGGTAGTGATATCAATAAAATTGGCCTGGAAATGTTCTGCTTCCGCCTGGCAGATAAAATTAAACATATCTATTTCGGAACGGATATTTTCCGGGGAATGATGACTGGCAAAAGGCGTAACGCCCCAGTCAGGAATGCTCAGCACCATGACATTACCCGCAATGTCTCCGGCTCTTTGTATGGCCAGTTCCAGCAGTATCCTGAAATGTTGCCTGAATTCT
>JBDSLD010000219.1:0-3268 GCA_039916545.1 Ferruginibacter sp. | reverse complement strand
CTGCCAGCGGAAAAGGTTTTGCGATAGCTTCTGCAGCGTTAACAGCGCTTGCTTTATTTGCAGCATTTGTAGGTATTGCAGGTATAGATGGAATTAATATTTATCATGCGGATGTACTGGCTGGTTTGTTTGTGGGCGGAATGATCCCGTTCATTTTCTCATCTCTTGCCATCCGGGCAGTTGGTGAAGCTGCAATGGCAATGGTGGAAGAAGTCCGCCGCCAGTTTCACACCATACCTGGAATCATGGAAGGTACAGGTAAACCTGAATATGATAAATGCGTAGCTATTTCCACCGAGGCTTCTTTAAAAAAAATGATGTTGCCGGGTGCAATTGCGTTATTGTCGCCACTTATCATAGGATTTGTATTCGGTCCGGAAGTATTGGGCGGATTTCTCGCCGGTGCCACGGTGTGCGGGGTTTTAATGGGCATGTTCCAGAACAATGCCGGCGGTGCATGGGATAATGCAAAAAAATCTTTTGAAAAAGGTGTTAACATCAATGGTGAAATGTTCTACAAAAAATCCGAGCCACACAAAGCATCCGTAACAGGCGATACAGTTGGCGATCCTTTTAAAGACACTTCAGGACCATCAATGAATATACTTATCAAACTCATGAGTATCGTGAGTCTTGTAATAGCTCCTTCACTGGCAGTTATTCATCATGATAAAATTGAAGGGAACAGGAAAGCACAAATGGAAACCTTGATGAAAATGAGCGCTGCCAAAACTGTGGATGAACCATCAGGCAAATAATGGTTTGCTATCAATGCCCTGTCCTGTTCTTAGACAAAGCATATTTTAATATTGCAAATGGCCCGGAATTCCGGGCCGTTTATTTATGTGAAAGGCTCGCAAAAATGTCAATAATGGAATTCAACCCGGTATCTAAACCGTTGAATTTATGAATGAATATGACAATATTTTTATAAATTCATATTTTTATATCAATCAAAGTAATTTCTGTTGGATGCGTTGTAGAACATTATTATTGTAGGGGCAAAAAATGCAGAATACACTGTCGGATAATTGCAGCTGGTGAATAAGTTTTTTAATGTCGCAAAATTTAATACTGCATTATTCGTTATTTAGTCGCTACAAACTCCCTGTTAATACCGTATAAATTAACCTCATGCCACCTGTGATTTTATATTATGCCATTCCTTTCTTTGTATTGTTATTATCAGCTGAGGCATGGTTCAATTATAAAGAACAGAAAAATCAGTACGAAACAAAGGATACTTTCGGCAGCTTGGGACTCGGAATAGGAAACGTCATCACTGGCTTTGTCACTAAAGCCTTGATATTCGCCTTGTTTTCATTGATATATAAGTTTAGGGTATTCACACTGGAAATAACGCATTGGTGGTATTGGGTATTACTATTTTTTGCTGATGATTTGTCCTATTATCTCTTTCACAGAACAAGCCATTTTGTAAATTATTTTTGGGCCAGTCACGTTGTACATCATTCTTCACTTCATTATAATCTTGCTGCCGCATTGCGTCAAACCTGGACGGGTAACGCAACCGGATCATTTTTATTTTGGGCATGGATGCCCTTAGTGGGATTTCACCCTATCTGGATACTTTTCATGCAGCAAATAAGCCTGATCTACCAATTTTGGATTCATACAGAAACGATAAACAAATTGCCAGGAATTATCGAGTTAATTTTTAATACTCCTTCACACCATCGTGTGCATCATGGGAGCGATCTCAAATACCTGGATAAGAATCATGCTGGAATCTTAATCATCTGGGATAGGTTATTTGGCAGCTTCCAACGGGAAGAGGAACGGCCAACGTATGGTCTTACTAAAAATATTGAATCATTCAACCCGGCTGTAGTTGCTTTTGCAACCTGGGCACAACTTTTCAAAAAAGCTTATTCATCCGGATCCATAATAACAGGAGTTAAGTATTTTATCAAATCGCCGGGCTGGAGCCATGACGGTAGCAGTAAAACAACGTCGCAACTAAGAAAAGAAACAACAACAGAAAAAAATTTTGTTTAGACAAATGGTTTCATCTTAATAAAAAATAACAATATACTCTCCAGGAATAACCTCTTTTGAACAAAATGCGTGTCGGGAGGATGTTTTAATGGACACCAATGAGGTGGCAAACGGAGATATTAATGAGTTAGTAACAGCTATTCACCATATCTTTTTTTGGTATAGGTATTGCATATTGCGTATTTCCAAGATAACAGATTTACAATTAAGCTTGATAATGCCAAAAAACTTTATAACAGCATTCCTTTTCCTTTTACCTGTGTTTGCCTTTAGCCAAACCGCAGATTTTACATTCCAGGGAACTTCAACCGCGTTATGCACTCCTGCCACTGTCTCGTTCACTCAAAATTGTACCGGTAACCCTACCGGTTTTTTATGGGATTTTGGCAACAATGTACAGGGAGTAGGGCCTAATGTATCTGTAACATATACAAACGCTGGCTATTATACCGTTACGCTCACTGCTATCTACGAGCTTACAAGTATAACTATTTCAAAGCAAGTAACCATTAATCCAGAAGTTATACCCATAATAGGGTTTGATCGGAATTACATTTGTACGCCAGGGCCTATTACATTTACGGGTAATAGTTCAGGCAATATTGCCAATTACTCATGGGATTTTGGCGATAGTTCCGGTCTAATAAATGTTTCTTCCCCTGTTACAACACACCCGTTCTCCAGTTTCGGGAACTATTCGATTACACTTGTGGCAACAGACATTTCCGGATGTATCGGACAGGCAAGCTCAACTATTAAAGTTCAAAAGCCTTCTTTTGTAGCAGTCGCTAACCCCTTGAGAGGTTGTATACCGGCTGATGTAAACTTCAATGCCAGTGTGAACGTGCCCGTCAATGATTTCGTTACAAATTATACCTGGAACTTCGACGATGGTTCTGCAGCACTTTCTGGTGGTGCAAGTAATGTTAATCATCAATATGGCGCTGTAGGGATACATTATCCCACACTAAGCATTACGACTAATAATGGTTGCGCTGATACATTTTCATTTCCGCCGTTAGGATATGGAACGCCTCCTACCAATCTCATCGCATTTCCATTAAAGTCGGTGGTATGTGGCTCTGAAACTCCGGTATTTATTGCGAAAGCTGTAAACGCTAATCTTTATTCCTGGGATTTTGGTGATGGCACAAGTGCCACTTTCACAGATACTATTGCTCAACATAAATATAACTCACTTGGAATTAAAACAGTTACAGTAACACCACTCTATTTTGGATGCGCCGGG
>JBDSLD010000218.1:0-10267 GCA_039916545.1 Ferruginibacter sp. | reverse complement strand
GCGTGGTAGGCAATTGTTACATCGCCATCCCGAAAGCGTTTTCACCTAACAATGACGGGCTGAACGACTTTCTGTATCCCACCAATGCTTACAAGGCAAAGGACCTGGTATTCAGGGTGTATAACCGTGTGGGACAATTACTTTTTGAAACGCGGGACTGGATGAATAAATGGGACGGCACTTACAAAGGCAATCCTCAGGATCCGGGCACTTATGTATGGATCCTGAATTATACCAATATTGAAACGGGTAGGCGATTTGAACTTAAAGGAAGCACTGTGTTGCTCAGGTAGCGTATTGGTTTTGTATAGATACTTCAAATCAGCGCAGCTACAATCTCTTCCCACTCGTCGCCTAAAGAAATTGAAGGCGTCTTTTTTCCTGCCTGCCTGTACCAGTAACCGGCATTTCCGATATCCCCTTCTTTCCGATGAAGATAGGCGTGGATCCAGGCGGCATTTTTATCTGCTACATCCTGTATGGTTGTATGCGCTTTCTCCCAGTCTCCTTTTGCATCGTACCATAAAGCCTTTAAATAAACAGATGAATTTTGCGTGGGTTCCTTTCCCGACAAGCTTTCCTTGAATGATGACAAATTCATTTTGATATATTTTATAATTAGGTTTGACAATATAATTCAATATCTCTCATATCGATAACGCCACGCCTGTAATATAACTATAATAAAAATGGTGTATCGGCACTATGGGCGCGGCATCATAAATACTTTCCATATTGAAATTAATTGAAAACTTCTTTGATACCGGTATATTCCATTGTATGAAATCAGCTATCCGGGGAGTAACGATGTGCTTGTTTGGCCGGGCCTGCAAATAATTGGTAAAAGTGAAGTCAGTGGTATTGAAAAGTTTGATGCTGATCTTAAAATACTGGTTCAATTTTACCAATGCCGAATTTAAAAATTTAGCATGCGCCAATGAAAGTTTGGCAGTATCAACCCCATCAAAATTCCATTTTTCCCATTCATACATCAAGCCAATACCCGCATACAGGTCCAATGTTTTTGACTCCTTCAATTGAATGCGCAGGTTAGCGCCAACCAAATAGCGGTTAACCATGCCACGCAAATTATCCCACTGATATTGCGTGAAATATTCCGGGCTAAATTTTCGTGTATCGTTATCCCGGTACCGCACATGAATGAACCCCGTATTTTGAAGGTCGCTTCCTTTGGTACTGATAAAACTATTGACAAAAATAGCCGAGATTAAATGATGCCCATCCATAAACCTGGTTACATCACTCTTCGTATCCCAGTCGAATACCTTTTTTTCTGAACTGAAATCTGCGCCGGCCTGGACCGCCACACTCCAATTTTTTGCGCTGTCTGATGGTGGTGACACTTTATCGAAATTCAATACCTGGGCACGGGAGGGCAAAGCAAATAACACCATACCAACGAACATCAAAAAACCACCAATAATGATACGCATGTATAAATGTAGAAAAAAAATTATCCAATGAAACAATGATAACCGGTCGTTAGTAAAACAACTTGCCGGTATATTTTAAGGATGCCTAAATTTATAGCTTAAAATGTGTAAAAGCGGGTGCTTACCCGTTAAATCATTCTACTAATTAATTTGATGTATGAAAAATAGTGCCGTGCATTACAGCGAATACCTTGAACTGGATAAAATACTGGAGGCTCAGCATCCCGAAAGTTTAAAACCTGGTAAACAGCCGGCTCATGATGAGATGCTTTTTATCATCATTCACCAGGCATACGAATTATGGTTTAAACAAATTCAATATGAAATTGATTCTGTTTTGGAAATTATGCGCAGGCCCTCGTTAAATGATAACTCCGCCGAATTACAAACCATCGTACACCGGCTATCCAGGGTTGCCACAATTCTGAAAGTACTGGTGCAGCAGATAGACATTATGGAAACCATGACTCCAATGGATTTTCTTGCCTTCAGAGATATGTTGCGACCCGCCTCAGGTTTTCAAAGCTGGCAGTTTAAAAAACTGGAAGCAAAGCTTGGTTTAAAATTTGAAAACCGCCATGGACAGGAATATTATACGGCTCAATTAAAAGAAAAAGAAGTCGACATTATTAAAGAAGCGGAAAAGACAGATTCAGTTATCGATCTCCTCAATGCCTGGCTGGAACGTATGCCGTTTATTAATGACAACGCCTTCTGGGTAAATTACCAGCCGGTATCGGGCAATCATCAATCACCCGTTTTCTGGACCGATTACGAACACATTTATGTTGCGAGCCTGGCGGAAGAAGAAAAAAATAACGATGCGTATTTTAAGCAAGTATTCAATCCTGATGCTGACGGAACCAAGCGGTCTTTAAGCGCCAAAGCTTGCCGGTCTGCTTTATTTATTATGCTGTACCGCGGTTATCCTATGCTCGAGCTTCCATTCGAGTTGCTGGATACGCTGCTTGAAATAGATAACCAATTAGGCAATTGGCGGTATCGCCATATCAATATGGTAGGTAGAATGATCGGTACCCGGATAGGTACCGGCGGAAGCAGTGGTGCCGGCTATTTAAAAGCGGCCATGGATAAACATTATATCTTTAAAGAAATAGCCCAGCTAAATAGTTTTCTAATTGACAGGAGAAAGTTGCCTGTATTGCCAAAAGAATTGACTGATAAACTTGGTTATAAATAGCTGTTAAACGCATTCGCTTCTCATTATATATCCGGCCCTGGCCGGATATATATTACTTTGAAACTTTCAACCACGTTCTTAACCTGGTTGTATTACCACTTATCATTATAGTTTTCATTCAAAATTTTCTGCTTACAGAACTTTCTTAAGATGGATATATTGTAAGTACTGCTGCATAATATCTCACCATAAAGGTATCAATATTATAAGCTAACCAAACACAACCTGGATCACGCAAAACCAACGCTTTATGAAAAAGGTTCTCCTGTTGACTGTACTTCTTGCCAGTATCGTTTCCTTCAAATCATCCGCACAAAAAAAATATGGCTATACTGTTTTATATTTTCGGTGCGGAGATGCCGACGCCGAAAGAGACAGTATCTACTACAGTCCTGTAATAGAATTAAATACATTAAATTTTCCTCCACACACGGAGGGGATGGATCCTGCCATTGCTCCATATTCTGTCAGGTATTATAATTATGCGCTGGCAAAATAGTCGAAAAGTAGCTTAAGAAAGCTTTGTTTGTAAGTGAATTATATTTCAATGTGACCTTCCACACCATCATACATCGTTTTTCCCACGATTGCGCCTGCCATCATCTTTACCATATTTACCATCTTGTTGTGCACCGTATCCCAATAATAGGCGTCCTGCGGCTCAACTTTTATAATCGTTAACTCAGGGTCCTCCGGCCCTTCCGTGAACCAGGTTTTTACCCATCTTGTCCATAGCTCTTTTGCTTTTTCTTCATCTTTGATTACCGTGGCCGTGCCGGAAATACTGAGGTATTCACTCTTCGCTTTATTTGCATAAAACAATTGTACCCGGTTGTCAGCCTCAATCTCCGTATTCAGGTTACTGGAAGATTTACTAAAAAACCAAATCGCGCCTTCTTCGTCTACTTCCTGTGTGCCCATTGGCCGGGCTGATAAAGATTCATTGGTGTAGTGACTTGCAAACATGCAAATATCTGCAGACGTCACCAATTCTTTTATCTTATCGATACCTTCCTGGTTTGCTAAATTTTTATAGGCCATAAAATATTTTTTGATTAGATACTAACCAAAACATCAATATTTATGCCTGTAGCAAATCCAAAGTTTGTTGAACTATTTTATGCTTGTCCTACCCATTTATTAGACACTGAAATATGTTGCCAGATAATGATCTTTTCAATGTCCATATTTATCTACACTCGCAGATATATGCATGCCAAATTACAGTGGATAAATGTAGGTGCAGGCTGTGCAGGAAGGATAAATTTGTAAGGAAATGATTGCTATCGCTTTCTATGTAAAGTTTAAAAGAGTCCGGGTTTAACCAACAACTTATCAGATAAATTCTTTCAGTTTCGCTATCACTTCATCTATCTCAGTCTTGGAGTTATGCTTGCAAAAGCTAAACCTAACGGTTACCTGGTCAGAGTCATTATTTAAGGCGTTGATCACATGGCTCCCCTTTTCTACTCCTGAAGTGCAGGCACTACCACCGCTTGTACAAATATTATTAATGTCAAGATTAAACAACAGCATTTCTGATTTATCTGATTTTGGAAAACTTGCGCTCAAAACTGTATAAAGGCTGTTGCCCATTACATCTCCATTGAAGGTTACCTGGGGAATATTATTTTTAAGCGATTCGTACATGTAATTTTTCAGTCCCCTGATAAAAACGCTGTCAGTTTCATAACCTGCCGTCGCTATTTCCAGCGCCTTCGCAAAACCCACAATACCATATACATTTTCCGTACCTGCGCGCATATTCCGCTCCTGGCCACCGCCATGAATAAACGGTTTGATACGCACATTTTCATTGATGTACAAGATACCCACGCCTTTGGGGCCATGAAATTTATGGGCTGCCCCCGTTATAAAATGCACGGGTGTATTTCTCAGGTCAAAAGGAAAATGGCCAACTGTCTGCACCGTATCGCTATGGAAAATCGCATTGTACATTTTACATAGATTACCAACGGCATGCATATCAAGGATATTACCGATCTCATTATTGGCGTGCATCAGCGTTACCAGTGTTTTTTCTTTTGAATCAGCCAATAATGTTTCCAGGTGCTGCAGGTCAATGTGACCATCGGGAAGCAAATTTACGTAGCTTACTTTAGCCAGTCCTGCATTGCTTAAATATTCCACTTCGTGGGATACTGCATGGTGTTCGATGAGCGTAGTGATAATGTGTTTGCAACCAAGATCTCTCACTGCCGAAAATATCGCGGTATTGCTGCTTTCAGTACCACCGCTGGTAAAGAAAATTTCTGCAGGATGTGCGTTTAATATTTTGGCCACTGTTTTTCTTGCCTGCTCAATAGCCATCCTCGTTTCCCTGCCATACGAATAGATGGAAGACGGGTTACCAAACTTTTCAGTAAGGTAAGGCATCATTGTTTCAAGTACCTGCGGATCAAGAGAAGTAGTTGCCGCGTTATCGAAGTAAATTCTGTTCATAAGCCCCAAACCCTGAATGGGCCTTTATTGTTTAATTAATTTAAGATGAACTGCCAAACCGGATGCGTTAATTACCGCTCCTGTTTAGCAGACCTTACATCACCTCGCTGATATCTTTCATCAGGCGCCTGGCGATATTATCGGCCGTGGTTTCAAAATTGCTTTCGGCATAAATACGTATGATCGGTTCGGTGTTGCTGGTGCGTAAATGCACCCAGTCTGTATCGAACTCTATTTTCAAACCGTCTTCGATATTGATCGGCTGATTTTTGTATTTATCCTTTATCTTTTCAAAAACTGATTTTACGTCAACATTTTTTTCCAGCTTAATCTTATTCTTGCTGATGAAATAATCCGGAAAGGAATTGCGCAACTGCTTGGCGGTCTTTTTTGAATTGGCCAAATGGGTTAAAAATAATGCGATCCCGATAAGCGCGTCCCTGCCATAATGTAAATCGGGAAGAATGATGCCACCGTTTCCTTCTCCACCGATCACTGCATTTACTTCCTTCATTCTATTCACTACATTTACCTCTCCCACCGCGCTGGAAAAATACTCACCGCCATGCTTTAACGTGATATCTTTCAAAGCACGGGTAGATGACATATTTGAAACGGTATTGCCTTTACGGCTGCTCAACACATAATCCGCTACGGCTACCAGGGTGTATTCTTCGCCAAACATACTTCCGTCCTCGCATACAAAACAAAGCCTGTCCACATCAGGATCTACGGCTATGCCAAGACTTGCATTTTGTTTAACAACTTCCCGGCTAAGACCGGTCAGGTGTTCGGGCAAGGGTTCCGGGTTGTGCGCAAATTTACCATTCACTTCCCCATTCAAAACTTCTATATCCTTTACGCCCAGGGCCTTTAGCAGCAAGGGTACGGCAATAGCGCCTGTACTATTTACCGCATCCAGTACGATCTTGAACTTTGCTTTTTTTATCGCTGCGATATCCACCAACTCATAATTAATAACTGCATCGATGTGTTTTTGCAACGCGGTATCGTCAGTGCTGCAGGTGCCTAGCTTATCAACCGATGCAAAAACAAAATCTTCCCTTTCCGCTATATCCAATACCTTTTTGCCTTCCTCATTATTGATAAATTCGCCTTTGCTGTTGAGTAATTTCAAAGCGTTCCATTCTTTTGGATTATGGCTCGCAGTAAGTATGATACCACCACATGCATTTTCAAATACTACTGCCATTTCCACGGTAGGAGTAGTGCTATAATCAAGGTCGATCACATCTAATCCCAATGCCTGCAAAGTACTGATGACCAGGTCCTTTACCATTGCTCCGCTAATCCTGCCGTCCCGGCCTACAATTATTTTTTTGCCGGCACCTTCCTGCAATAACAATGTACCAAATGCTGCTGTAAATTTTACGATATCAAGGGGTGTAAGATTATCACCGGTTTTGCCGCCAATTGTGCCTCGAATACCGGATATACTTTTAATCAATGCCATTCTCGCCAGTTAATGTTGAGCAACAAAGATAACAAAATGAATATTGTTTATGGGGGATTTTGTGGAAAGTTGGTGGGTAGTAGGCTTATGCCATATCAGTAATAGCTTAAAAGCCTTTTTAGTAGAATATGATATTCTATATGATCAATCTATCGGTGGGATCAACAAAATTGCGATTTTTTTTGATAACTTAATTTGAGTAAGTCGCAAATATTTTTCCAAATGGGTGATTCTTTTATGATCCTGATAGTCGCCTCCCCAGCCGGCGGGCTGCGTAACTGCAACGCCGCTGATTTTGCTTCTTTCTAAAAACAGGCTGCGCGTTTTTTGAATCCCGATTTCATCGGAACCGAACCAACGAAAGGCGGCTTATGCAGCTACTGGTGTAAAAATGCCCTTAGAATGTATCTAAATCTTGAGTTCTTTTCGACAATTGAACCATGTTACGAACTCATTATTTAATTGCAGGTTGCTTGCTCAATTGCCTAAATACAACCAGGCTCAAAAAGGGTGTGCCGCACAAGAGGGCGATGCAAGGATGTTGCACATGGCTTCTCTGCCCGGACCAACATTACTCCATGGTAAATGATTCCAAAAACTTGGTGGTAAAGTTCCCGCTTCGGAAATCTTCATTTTTCATCAGTTGCAGGTGGAAGGGAATGGTTGTTTTAATGCCTTCAATTACATATTCGCTGAGGGCGCGGTGCATGGTATCGATGGCTTCTTCCCGGGTTTGCGCCACGGTAATTAATTTGCCGATCATGCTGTCGTAATAAGGAGGGATGACATAGCCGGCATACACGTGGCTGTCTACCCGTACGCCATGGCCACCGGGTGTGTGCAATACCGTTATCTTTCCCGGACTTGGCCTGAAATCATTGTACGGGTCTTCCGCATTGATCCGGCATTCGATGGCGTGCATCTGCGGGTAATAATTGCGGCCGCTGACCTTATGGCCCGCAGCTATCTTTATTTGTTCTTTAATGAGATCGTAGTTCACTACTTCTTCTGTAACGCAGTGCTCTACCTGGATGCGGGTATTCATTTCCATGAAGTAGAAATTCCGGTTTTTATCGACCAGGAACTCAATGGTACCTACACTTTCATAACTGATGGCACTGGCCGCTTTGATTGCCGCGTCACCCATTAGTTCCCGCAACTCATCTGTCATAAACGGTGAAGGAGATTCTTCCACCAGTTTTTGATGGCGGCGCTGAATAGAACAATCGCGCTCGCTCAAATGGCAAACATTGCCAAACTGGTCACCTGCTATTTGAATTTCGATATGGCGCGGCTCTTCCACGAACTTTTCCATGTAAATACCATCATTTTTGAAGGATGCGGCCGCTTCAGTCTTGGCATTTTCAAACGCTTTTTCGAGCTCACTTTCCTGCCAAACCACGCGCATACCTTTGCCGCCGCCGCCCGCAGTTGCCTTCAAAATAACGGGGTAACCAACTACATTGGCTGCCAGTTCCTTTGCCTGTTCTACACTTTCCAGCAAACCTCCGCTTCCCGGCACTACCGGCACACCCGCTTTGATCATAGTTTCTTTAGCAGTGATCTTGTCTCCCATGGCACTGATCATATCAGGTGTGGGGCCGATAAATTTAATCCCGTGATCCAAACAGATCTGGGCAAATTTTGCGTTCTCCGCAAGAAATCCGTACCCCGGATGAATGGCATCCGCATTGGTAATTTCGGCTGCTGCCATAATATGGTGGATATTTAAATAAGAATCCATGCTGCTCGGTTTACCGATACACACTGCTTCATCGGCAAATTTCACATGCAGGCTATCCTTATCAGCGGTGGAGTAAACGGCGACCGTTTTGATACCCATCTCTTTGCAGGTACGTATCACGCGTAAAGCAATTTCCCCACGGTTGGCAATTAATATTTTTTTGAACATAACAGTAATGAGCTAATTTGCTAATTTGCTAATGTGCTAATTCATAACACCCCGATTGATATTGGATTGTTTGTTATAGCAAATGCAAATAGCCGTTAAAAAATAAAGAAACTGAGAAAATAACTAAAAGGTGTTTTTCTTTTTGCAGTTCCAATAATGGCATTTATAATTTTTTGTAATTCGGTTAGTTTATTTGAAATGATAGCTGTATCAGGATAGCCTTTTGCAAACTCACATAGCGTAATCCAATATTGCGTCTCATCTGCTTCTTTGGCGGCTATTTTAATTTTATGGATAAAATCAGCCCTGCTTTCTGCATTTTGAGCTTCCATTGAGTTTGCCCCGATTGAAGTGCCGGAACGCACAAGTTGTTTGCTAATGGCATATTTATGCAACTGATTCAGTAAATCGGAAAACTCAAGTATCAACAGCGAAAATTCAAAACTTAATTTTAAGAGAGGGTTTTTGTCTATCAATTCTTTTCGCATATCCATAATTTTGATGAATAAAAACTAACTCCTCCCTCGCATTAGCACATCAGCAAATTAGCACATTAGCCAATTTATTAACTGGGATCCACCAAAAACAGCGGTTGGTCATACTCTACCGGGCTGGCGTCTTCTACTAATACTTTTACTATTTTTCCTGTTACCTCGCTTTCAATTTCGTTGAATAGTTTCATGGCTTCGATGATACACACTACTTTGCCGGGACTAACTTCGTCTCCAACATTTGTAAGAACCGGCTTACCCGGACCTAACTGCCGGTAAAAAGTGCCAATCATCGGACTTTTTATAGTAATGTAATTATCTGCCTTGGGAGTTTCAGCGATGGGGGCCGGAGGGGCGGTAGCGGCAGGAGCATTTTGCGGGGGAGGCGGAGGTGCGGAATACATCTGGCCAGACTGCCCACCTGAAATAATATGCTGAACCGGGTCTTTTTTCTGCTTAATCGTTATTTTAACTCCTTCTTCTTCAATTGTTATTTCACCGATATTGGTTTTATTAATTAATTTAACCAGTTCTTGAATTTGTTTAATGTCCATATTAAGATATTAATGGTTTTTGTTTTAAGAATCGGGCGGCTAAGGTAGGTAATGATTTATTAATATTGCCACTTTTTAAAAATAAAGAAATTACAAAAACTGGGCAAAATTGATTGAATTATGCGCAAAATTGATTAAAAAACGCCAAAATTGAACTAAAAGCGATGAAAATAAAAGAAGGTCATTTTTTAAAAATGACCTTCTGTATCAAAAAATATAGTTACCGGAAGCCACCGTTGTGAAAAAACTTCCTCAGGATTATCAATTTACTTTACTCTTTCCACATACTCGCCGGTCTTGGTATTTACGCGGATCATTTCGCCTTCATTTACAAATAATGGCACGTTAACAGTAGCACCCGTTTCTACGGTAGCAGGCTTCAATGTTTTAGTGGCGGTATCGCCTCTCATTCCCGGCTCACTGTAAGTTACCAGCAACACAATTTTATCCGGCAGTTCCACTCCCATTGGCAAATCGGTATCGCCATTGATCAATACAGAAACTTCCTGGCCGTCTTTTAAAAATTTTGGCGCATCTACCATCGATTCGGGTACGGTGATCTGCTCAAAAGTTTCCACATCCATAAAACTATATCCTGTATCATCTTTGTATAAGTACTGGTACGCCTTCTTTTCCACCCGAACAGGAAAGATCGTTTCACCACTATTCCAGGTAAGCTCAATGGTCCGGCTATTGTCTACCCCTTTCAACTTTGCCC
>JBDSLD010000217.1:0-2563 GCA_039916545.1 Ferruginibacter sp. | reverse complement strand
CCATCCGGATCAACTATAATATACACATCAGTTCCTTTTAAATTAGCAAGGGTGGGCTTTTCTGTAAGTGTTGATAATTTAGCACCATTACTTTGGAAGACATCGCCCAGCACACTAAAACCGCCATGGTCCATTTCGTTCCAGGTGTAATGCCAGCGCTCGTTTTGTCCATATAATCCTGTTTTCCATTCATTGTTAAAATAGGCATCAAGCATAACTTTCTTACCAAGGCCAGGTTTAGGCAAGCCGGCCATTTCTATTTCCACACTACACATGATAAAGGCGCCAATTCCCTTTGGATCGTTCACCACCACCGGTTCGCTCATATAATATTCGAAGCTTCCGTTTCGATAAGGTTTTCCTCCGAGGCCCGAAACGGTAACAGTTCCTTTTAAATTCGTTTGCCCGGTAGCATCCATTTCTATAAATTCTTTGATGATACCAGCATACCCTTTTTTAGCGTTTTGCAAATAAGCTACAGGAATATAGCCGTTGCGAACAGCTTTGGCAATTGTATACACAAACATACAGGAAGCCGATGCTTCCTTATAATTTTTTGGCCGGTTGGGTAAGTCTACAATATCGTACCATACGCCCGACTTTGCATCCTGCACAGCAGTGATGGCTTTTACAAAACGGTTGAGGATACGAATGAGCGAATCCTTGCCGGGATGATGGGCAGGAAAATGATCCAGCGCATCAACCAGCGCAACTCCATACCAACCCATTGCCCGCGCCCAAAAGTAAGCGGAGGTACCTGTTTTTTTGTTAGCCCATTGCTGTTCACGGCTTTCATCCCAGCCATGGTAGAGCAAGCCTGTTTTTGCATCACGGGTATGCCGTTCTATATTGATAAACTGCCGTTCTATATCATTAAAAACCGCTGTATCGCCGGTTAGCTTTGCATACTCAGCATAAAACGGCTGGCCCATATACAAGCCATCGAGCCAAACCTGCCAGGGGTATATTTTTTTATGCCAGAAGCTCCCTTCTTTTGTACGGGGATGATCGTTTAGCTGCGAACGCATATTGTCTATGGCCTTCTTATATTTCTCTTTACCGGTAACATTGTACAACATCATCACTACTTTTCCATTATTAATATGGTCAATGTTAAACTCGTCTTTTCTATAATCCTTCACCGCTCCATCTTCCTGCACATAAAAGTCCATGCTATGTTGTATGTAGTCGAAATATTTTGCATCACCATACAATCTCCAAATACTTTCAACGCCTTTCAGGATCACCCCCTGGTCGTAACTCCACCTGGCGGGCTTTCCTTTACTTGCAAAAGAATCGGGCCAGATCTTTATCGCTGTTTGTGCCATTTGTTGCGAATACGGCAATTGCTGTGCAGTGCAATATTTCATCAACGGGAACATGGCTATCAAAAAGACATATATTTTCTTCATCTGCTTTTTTTTATAAATTGTACTGTAAATAATTTGCAACCCCGCCAAAGACTATGTCATAAAAGGACAGCTTTCTTACTGATTTATTTTCTTCTTCACTTTTTTGTTATCTAATGCCGGGCCAGGGGATGCTTCATAAGTAATCACTTTTTCGGAAGCACCAAAATCAGCGATTATTTTTTGTTTTGCATGAGAAGGATCGGTATTCAGCACTTTGATGTTTTTTGTTGCCGCGCCTTGTAATTGGAGCAGCAGGTCTGCGCTGTCTTTATACATCAAGTTATCAATCACTACCTGGTCGCTATTGAGCACATATACCACGGGCTTAGTTTGCTTGCTGATGATCTTTATATTTTTTAGTTGGATACCAGTAGCCTCCTGTATATCGATACCTTCATTTGCCTGTAATACCGCATTCTCTATAATTACATTTTTGATGTGCATTTCAGGGATACCGCGGATGAAAATCCCTTTGGCGGCGCCGTTGCAGGTGATATTGGTAAAATAGAAATTTCTGAATTGAGGCGTGCTTTCATCTATTGGTTTTGATTCTACTTTCGGAGGTTCCCTTTTTTCGCCAACGAGCACCACCGGGTCTTTGGCCATATAGTACATATCGAACAGGATAGCTTCTGCAGGTATATCAAACATGTTGATATTGTTGGCATAAATATTTTCAACCATTCCGCCCCTTCCCCTCGTAGTTTTAAACCGAAGCCCGATATCAGTTCCGATAAATGTACAATTGCTAACAAACATATTGTTTACTCCACCGCTCATTTCGCTGCCTACCACAAAGCCGCCATGAGCATGATATACCACGCAATTGTTTACGATAACATCCTGCGTAGGCATGCCTCTTTTACGCCCTTCAGCATCCCGTCCGCTTTTAATTGTTATCCCATCATCGCCTGTATCGAAGTGGCAATCTTCCACCAATGCATTTTTGCAACTTTCTAAATCAACTGCATCGGTGTTGGCTCCATACCAGGGATTTTTAACGGTTAAGTTTTTGATGGTGATGTGTTCGCTCATCATTATGTGGGTGGTCCATGCTGGTGAATTTTCGAATGATACACCTTCAATCAAAATATTTTTGCAATTAAAAATGCGGATCATATTGGGCCGGAGATAGTCTTTCACCTCTTCAA
>JBDSLD010000216.1:0-6689 GCA_039916545.1 Ferruginibacter sp. | reverse complement strand
AATTGTGATTGCTGTATGGAAAGCTGGAACTTTTCAATGAGATAAAAAGTAAAATAGCTCGTCATAGAAGACATGTAAAAAAACTTTGAAAAAATAAGTAACATCAGGATCACTATGGCCCCTATTACTTTTTGCCGGGGCAAATGATGACGCGCCTCGCTGGTATTTGATATGGCCCTTATCACCAGCCGCCCCTTGTACCAGGCACCGATCTTAAATAACACTAAAATTCCTAACAATGCTACTAAAGTAAACCAGGCAATATTGTTTTGGCCATAAGGGATAACGACCAGGGCTACCAGCAACGGACCGGCCGCGCTGCCTGCATTGCCCCCCAATTGAAAAATAGATTGCGCCAACCCTCTTTTTCCGCCTGAGGCGAGATAGGCCACCCTGCTGGATTCCGGGTGAAAAACGGAGGACCCGATGCCCACAAAACTCACCGCCACCAGGATGGAATAAAAACCGGTAGCCTGTGATAACAGTACCAGTCCGGACAAAGTAAAACCCATGCCAACTGCCAGCGAATAAGGCATTGGCTTGCGGTCGGTATAGATCCCAACAAAAGGCTGTAGCAGGGAAGCCATTAATTGAAACATAAAAGTAATAAGGCCAATCTGCGTAAAGCTGAGGTTAAACTCCGTCTTCACCAATGGGTACACAGAAGGTATCACCGACTGTAGCAGGTCATTGATAAAATGGGTAAATGCGATCGTAAACAATACCGGGTAAACCGTCCGTTGTGTTAATTGCTGGGTTGCTGTATTCATAAATTATTTGTTAGTACATACCTGTTACCGGATTGCAAAAGTATAAAGAGTATATGAAGGGTAGTTGATAATTTAAAGATTAAATGATCCTGTTAATTGAGCCGGGCCGGCAGGAATCTATTACTATTATCTTGCATTTATGAATAGTGTTATATAATTTAGCGCCCTGTGGATAAGAGACATTGTTAATAGCAACTCCTTTATCTTTATTCAAACAAGACCCTAATCTTTTACCGGGCAACAGAAACGCCAGACACTATGAAAATAAAAATCCTCCTGTTCTGTTTATTAATTGCCTGCAGCTCCGGGCTCGGAGCTCAAACTGTCGACTCAATGATGAGTTTGTATGCAGATAGTTTTCAGCAGGAAAAAATTCACATCCATTTTGATAAAAATATCTACAATAAAGGCGAGACAATATGGTTTAAGGCCTATTTAATGGCGGGCACGGAGCTCTCCTATTACAGTAAAAATTTTTACGTCGATTGGTTCGATAACCAGGGGAAACTGTTAAGTCACACGGTTTCACCCATTTTCGAATCAACTGCAAAGGGCCAGTTCCTGGTGCCTGAAAAATATGCCGGCGAACTTATACATGCCAAAGCTTACACCAACTGGATGCTAAACTTTGATACCGCTTTTTTATACAATAAAGACCTGCAGGTATATCAACCGTTGCAGGCCGGTGAGCAGGTTGCCCGGGAAAAACCTGTTGCAAGTATTCAATTTTTTCCGGAGAGTGGCGATATGGTAGATGGCATTGTGCAACGGATGGCATTTTTAGCCAACAATCAATTTGGTGTACCAGTATCCGCAATGGGCACCATAAAAAATAGCAAGGGCGAATCGATCCTCTCATTTTCAACTACCCATGATGGAATGGGCTCCTTTTTACTACAGGCAGACGCTGCAGATTCTTATGCTGCAACCTGGACGGATGAATATGGTGCCAGCCATACCACGAGTTTACCCGGTATAAGAAAATCTGCTGCAACGATGCAGGTACAGCAATCAAAAGGGAAGATCGTTTTTACCGTAACCAGGAGCGCTGATGCTGAAAATTTTAAAACGCTGAATGTCATAGCACACATGAACCAATATGAGTTGTTCAGGTCACACATTAACCTCGTTAGTAAAACAGCCGGCTTTGGAACCATACCTACCGCTGATCTGCCAACAGGCGTTTTACAAATTACCTTATTCGATATATTCTGGGTGCCAATTGCAGAGCGGATCGTATTTGTAAATAACAACCAATATGGTTTTGAGCCCTCGGTTAATGTTGTTGAAAAGAATTTGGCGGCGAGGGGCAAAAACAAAATAGATATTGAATTGACGGATAGCATATTGTCAAATATGTCGGTAGCAATTACAGATGCGGACCTGTTAAGTGACAATAGTAATAACATTATTTCGCAACTACTTTTGGCCGGAGATATAAAAAACTATATCCATAATCCCGCTTATTATTTGTCAAGCGACGCCGATAGTGTTCGTCAGCATTTGGACCTGGTAATGTTGACTCATGGCTGGCGCAGGTTTAATTGGGAAGCAATTGCCAAAGAGGCCCTGCCCGTTTTTACCAGGGCGAGAGACACGGATTTCCTCCAGATAAAAGGCGCTATTTACGGACTTGCAAAAAATAAGGCGGCTAAAGCAGACCAATCGATCAACCTGGTCCTGCAGGCTAAAGACAGCAGCACTCAATTACTTTTTTTACCAATATCACCCGAAGGAACTTTTTTACAAAAAGATATAATGTACTACGACACTTTAAAAATATTTTACACTTTAAACGGAGATAAAAAATCAACCAGTAAAGTTGATATCCATTTTGACAACGGCCTTGCCAAAGCTCCCTCAAACATATATGGCGCCGTTGCGCGATCTCCGCTTTTATTGAAATTTGAAACAGTTGACAGTCTTTCATCAAACCGTAATAAATTTTTTTATACTGAAAAATTAAAGTTGGATAAACTGTCTGCTATTGCATTACTGGAAGAAGTAAAATTGAAGTCAAAGGCACCACGCCCGGTGGATTTGCTGGACACAAAATATTCACGGGGGTTGTTTGCCGGCGGCGATAGCAGGCAGTTTGATGTGGCAAATGATCCTTTTGCGATAGGCGCAGGCACCGTGTTCCGTTATTTGCAGGGTAAAGTTGCAGGCTTGTCAATAGTGGATGCCGGCGACCGGACGAGGCTTAGTTGGCGGGGTGGCACACCTGATGTTTTTTTAAATGAAGTACGTGCCGACGTTGAAGTAATGCGTGGTGTCGCTATGAGTGATGTAGCTTATATAAAAGTATTCCGTCCTCCATTTATGGGTAGCTTTGGCGGCGGCTCAGGTGGCGCTATCGCAGTGTACACCCGCAAAGGCTCAGATGTAAAATTTGCTCCCGGCGAGGGCCTCAATTTTCAATCACTGGCAGGCTATGACAGTTACAAAGAATTTTACAGCCCAAATTATACGCAGTTGCCGGATGCCAAACCGGACGCACGCACTACGCTATATTGGAACCCTTTTATTTTGATCGACAAGGAAACCAATGTTTATCACATCGAATTTTTCAACAACGATGTCAGCAAAAAGCTGCGCGTTATTTTAGAGGGCATTAATTCCAATGGGAAACTGGCAAGGATTGAAAAAGTAATTGAGTAATTGATTACGATTATCCGCGATTTATTCAATCGCCCTTAAAGCCCTGGCATATTCCATATCGGCACTTATTGCTTTGGCTGTCTTTAAATAAGCCGCTTTTACATTATCGCTTACCGGCATTTTCTTTGCTATCCGGATCAATAAATTACTTTTTTCGAAATCGGATGATAATCCTCCGGCTGCATTTATGAGGCTTATCCATTGTTCTTCCGTTATGCTTTCCACTTCCATCAGTTCCTGATATACCGTGACCTTATCCAGGTCAGAACCAATGTTAGTGGTTATATCAAGTACTTTATTGAAGCGATACCCAACGATTGCTTTCCTATCAACCAATTTTTTAAGCATATCCACTCTATCAATGTCGGCACCCAATTGCGCCGTTATCTTTAATATACTGTCCAGGCTTTCTGCAGAGATCATTTCACCTTCGAGGAGGTGCTTCAGTACATTTAGTTTATCTATATCAGCTCCAATATGTTCTATCGTTTCAAAATATATCGCTATTGCCTGTGGGCTTTTTAGCTGGCTCCCGGTAAACTTGTTTAAAAATTTAACCTTGTCGATATCGGCACCAAATGACCCGATTTTTTTTAGCATGACTGCTAATTCATCCTGTGAAAGAGGAGTGGCCGAAACCAGCCGGTCAAGGTACATCGCCTTAACGTTGTCTGATCTCAGGTTGTCAATTTCATCCAACAAAGCAGCACTGCCGCCCTTGCTATAAATGCGGTTCATTCTATTCTGAGCATCGAAACCATTCGCGATCATTTCTTTGATCACCCGGGTGATGAAAATTTTACCATTGTTATCCATGGCCAGTTCTTTACCATCGTCGTATAGCTTGTAAGTCATATTGCCGTCAAGGTTACTTTCAACTACTAATTTTTGGTCATTCCTGCGGTATTTTAAGTAACCACCCGGTGATATGCTTTTAATGGCTGTCTCGTCGTCATTAAACTTAATTTCGCCGGAGTATTTTATTTGTTCGTAATTGCTACCGTCGCTGTTTGTTATTGTAGAAGTATTTGTATCGCTTCCATAATATCCTGACCATGAAAAATAGACCCGAAGAAACACGAGACAAAACGCGATTAAAAAAAAAGTGATCTTCATTTTTATTATTTTAAGTATTATCGTTAGCGATTATTGCTTTTTATACCATTTTCATAAACGCTCAGAAAATGAAAACTTCGCTTATTTGCCGGGTACACAACCAACGGCCTGCCAGGAGGATGCCGGCTAATTATAATTGTATTATTGACTGCGTTGTCTTGTAAAAAAATAAGATCCTAAAAAACCTGTGGCTATGCTAAATGCCATTATTGCAAGAGAATGTAAACCGAAGGGCATGTAATTTATGATGGTAAAACCTACCCCAATACCGGCCAAAATAAAGAACCATTGTAACAAAACACTTTTAATTTCCTTTCTATCCGGCTGCAATAACTGCGCTACAATTATCTCCGTAGTCTCTTTTTCTATCATTTTATTTTTGAGCCGGTAATCAAAGATTTGTTTTACAATTCGCAGGATAAAAGATGAGATCGCATAAATTACAATTAGTACCGCGCAAATATTTACCACATCAAAAATTAGTTGCCTGTCTTTGAAGGGATTGAAATCGTCCTGGGCTTTTGCAGCATAAAATGTAAATGCAATTATTGATGTAGTGATTATTTTTTTTTTCATTTTATCGTGTTTGTAATCAATTAGACAGGCAGGCTTATTTAATGTTGCAATAATTTAGTAAAATTTAAACCATCCAGTTGTTGCCGATATTTTTTATACAAGTCAAAACCTTTGACCATCATAACTATTGCGGCTGCAGCTATCATCAAATAGAGGAACAGGGAGGAAATTCCCGTAATAATATTGGATATATTTTTCCTGAACAGAAATAAAGGCACAGCAGCGGAAGCGGCAATTAAAAATGCCAGCAGGTACGCAAAGAAATTTCCAGGTGAAAATTTTTGTCTGACCGGAGGCAGTTGAGCCAAAATCAAACCAGTCAATTCAAAATCAAGGACCGGCTTTGGTTGTTCTTTGATGCCGGCAACTAACAGCTGGTAAGTTGTAGCTGCTAAGCGACAGGTTTCGCAACTACCAATGTGTTCAATTACATGTTTCGCACATGCGGATTTATCCAGGGCGTATGCTTGTATTTCTTCGTCCGGCAGATGGCTGTTCGTCATAGTTCTTCCTTTTTGTAATTTGTCAATAGGTGATCCTTCAACATTTTCCTGGCCCGGAACAGGTAACTTTTTACCGTTCCTTCCGGCAACCCGGTTACCTGGCACAGCTCCTCATAACTTAACTCTTCGGCGTGGTACAAAACGACCAGGGTTTTATACATTGGTGGCAGCGTTTCTATTGCTGATTGTAATATTTCAGCACGTTCTTTTCGAAAGATATCTTTTTCAGCTTCTTTGTCAAATACGTCGGCCGACCGGTTACTTAACAACTCAAGTGGCTCGCCCATTGTTTCCCTGGTCTTGTCATCAACGGGTGGGAACACCAATTTTTTCTTTTCCAGCCAATTGATACAAGTGTTCCAGGCAATCTGCCCGATCCAGGTAGAAAGTTTGGATTGAAGTTTAAAACCCGGCAACTTATGAAATGCTTTTAAATAGATGTCCTGCACTATATCTTTCCTGTCCTCGCTGTTGGGTACCAACTTAAAAACGATCTGGCCAACCAATCCCTGTGTATTTTTTATGATGGTCCCAAATGCATGGTTATCGCCATTTATTACCTTCTCCACAAGGTGGCGCTCTGCCTGGGTGTTCGCGATTTTATTGTCCACTTGTTTGATTAGACAGGTCATTCCATGAAATGTTGCAATAAATTCAGTATTTCAATTGCTAAATCGCGGACGGCAGCAATCATTAACAACAGATACTATAAAATGCCATTCGTTGTTGGGCGCTATTCACTTTCGCTGTCCTCCATCTTTAACCAAACGACGGGGTTATTTGCTCTTGTTTATTTTCCCTCCGATCTTTTTTGAAATATGTATTGTTGATCCTGTTGGCCAATGCTGCAACAGGATAGACTACCCATTACCGAACAGCATTCTATAAGTAGTGTCTGCAAGAAAACACCGTTATTAATAACTGGTAAGGGTAGAATATTTTCTAATCCGAATCTTCACTTCACCAACTACCTGTCAACTCTCTACTTTTGCCTCCACAGCCGGTCCGCCAGCTGGCGGATAACCGGAACGCTGCTGTTTTTGCTTCTTTGAAAAAATAGGCT
>JBDSLD010000215.1:0-11277 GCA_039916545.1 Ferruginibacter sp. | reverse complement strand
GCCGGGATCATAATTACCAAACGAACAAAACTCAACACATATGAAAAAAAAGCAACATGTTGCTACATTACTGCTTGCAATGAGACTAACAATCATACAACTTACGCTGGGCCTTATTTTCACCTGTGCTCTATATGCGAATAAGACGTCCGGGCAGGAGATACTTGACAAAAAAATTTCCATCTCTGTGGAAAACCTGGAGATAAGCAAGATCCTTTCAAAAGTAAAAAAACAAACGGGTGTAAAATTTTTATACAGTTCCAATATCATCCAGGCCGACCGGAAAATTTCCTTTTCCGTAGTTGACAAAAAACTGGGTGCGTTCATCAACGAGATCATCCGGCCACTGTCGATCGATTATAAAGTGGTGAACGACCAGATCTTATTATTTCCTGCTAACAGCAATGCACAAACGAATAAGGACAGCAGCACCGCATCAGTGCTGCAATTTATGCAGGCAAGTTCTTTATTGGCGACTGACAACATCGTAACGGGCACTGTGACCGACGATAAAGGAGCGCCGCTGGTTGGGGCTACTGTAATGGTCAAATCAAAAAAGTCCATCATTACCACCACTGATAATACTGGTAAATTCAGGCTGGATATCGGATCGCAGGCAGCCGTGTTAGTGATCAGCTTCACAGGTTTCAGCCCGCAGGAAGTAAGCGTTACCGCTAACCAGTCGATAGCCATAAAACTCGCGATCACTGAGAATAACCTCGATGCGGTAATAGTAACCGGTTATACCCGGCAAAGCAAACGAGATGTTACGGGCGCGGTTTCCACCGTATCTGCTGATGTAGTTGCTAAAACTCCTGTAACGGATGTCGGCTCCGTGTTACAGGGCCGGGTAGCAGGTGTAAGTGTCGATGCACAGGGCGGACCGGGCAATACTTCCGTAGTGCGGATCAGGGGCTTCGGCAGCAATGGCAATAATGATGTGCTGTATGTAATTGACGGCGTTCAGATGCGGGGTGGCAGCAACCTGGTAAACCCAAACGACATTGAAACGATCACCGTTTTAAAGGACCCCTCCAACACTGCCTTGTATGGCGCGCAGGGCGGCAATGGCGTAATCGTAATTACGACTAAAACCGGCAAACGGGGTGCGGCTCCCAGGTTAGAGTACAACAGTTATGCGTCCTGGGAAACACCTACCAAATATCCAGGTACGCTTAGCCCGCAGCAATATGCCAATGCCTATTGGAATTATCTAAAAAATTCTAACCTGCCAATAACCGACCAGTTTTATGGCAATGGGGCCACACCCGTGTTGCCTGATTACATCATCGAAAGAGCAGGAACCACCCCGATCATTGCCGCGGAAGGCAGTCCGGCAGCAAACCCAGCGTTGTATAGTTTAACGAGTTACAGGATTTTGAAGACCAATAAGAATGGCACTGATTGGTTCAGGTCCGTATTTGACCAGAGTTTCAGTCATAGCCACCAGCTCACGCTAAGCGGCGCAACAGACAAAAGTAATTACTCTCTTGGGTTTGGCTATTTAAGTAACGAGGGAACGCTGCTGGCAACTTATTTCAAGCGATATTCTTTCCGGGTCAACACAGAATTTAAGCCAGTTCAATGGCTGAAAGTAGGCGAAAATATTCAATTTTCTTATACCCAGGGGGGCAGTGTTGATAACCATAATCCAATGGGATTTTTGGCAGATCTTTATACACGCAGCCCTTTGATTCCGATGTTCGATATTGCTGGTAATTATTCAGGGCCAAAGAATATTACAGATTCAAAAGCATTGCATCCGGGCGGCAATAATCCTGTGCTCGGACAAAACAATGGCCGTGAAAATAGTGGTGGCTATAATGCCGGCATGATCGGTTCGGCTTACGTTGATATCGAACTCATGAAGGGACTTATTTTTGAAACAAAGGTGGGCGCGCAATTTTATCCATACAGCTTTCGGTACTTTTTGGATACTTTTCCCCAGAACGTTTATTCCGCCACTTACAATCAATTTACCGAAGGTGGCGGATACAGCGGCGATCTAAGGTGGACCAATAAATTATCTTACGATCTTCGGATTGGAACGATGCATAAAATAAGTGCTTTTGCTGCATATGAATCAAGGAGATTTACGTCAAGAAATAATAGCGGTACCACTCCAAACCTGCTTTATACCAACCAGGGTTTTCTGAACCTGAGCAATGGTACCCCGGTGCTTAATGGCGGACCCTACAACACGTTAAGCGGCGGTAGTGATGAAGCCACTTCCACTTCTGTATTTGGTAATATTAATTACAGCCTGCTGGATAAATACCTGTTCAGCTTTGTAGCAAGAAGAGACGGTTCATCTAAATTTGGTCCGTTCAATAAATATGGCAATTTCTTTTCTTACAGTGGTGGATGGCGCGTATCTAAGGAAAGGTTCCTGCAGGATGTGAGCTGGATCAATGATTTTAAATTAAGGGCAGCCTACGGTGAAAATGGCAACGACGCCATTCCCTCCGGCCTTGACCGC
The DNA here is from genome assembly GCA_039916545.1 of Ferruginibacter sp. GTDB lineage: Bacteria > Bacteroidota > Bacteroidia > Chitinophagales > Chitinophagaceae > Ferruginibacter. The sequence goes on along the minus strand of JBDSLD010000215.1, from coordinate 8,798 downwards.
GACCAGTACCTGACCGGTGGTTACATAAATTACAGCAGCTATGACCTTAACGGTACAAACAATTCTGCTTTTACAGGTGCTGGTTTGTATCAACTTGGCAACCCGTACATTCATTGGGAATCCAATAAAACAACTAACCTCGGGTTTGACGCTACCTTGTTCCACAATAAAGTGATAGTCGCTTTTAGCTGGTTCAACAGGATCACCAAGGACCTGTTAGCCGTGCCGCCAATTACCGGTTTACGTGGCGATGCGCTTGCACCGTATGAAAATATCATGCAATTTTCAAATAAAGGCCTGGAACTGGAATTAGGTTACAATAGCAGTATCGGGGATGTTAAATATGACATGAATTTTAATGTTGCCACTTACAGAAACAACGTGGATTATATCAGCAATGACAACGCGGCGCACATTGATGGCGGCTCTTATGGCGCCACGCATTTTTCATTGACACGCAGCATGGTCGGTCAGCCGGTATCTACTTTCTTTGGATTTATACAGGATGGCATTTTTCAATCAGCAGACGAATATACCAAATACGGAGTTGCGCATACAGGGCTCACTGCTGCTACTGCCGCAGGACATTTTAAATTCCGTGACCTCAACAACGACCATAAAATAAATGATGATGACCGCACCTTTATCGGCAACCCGCATCCTAAATTCAGTTATGGTTATAACCTGAATTTAAATTATAAAAACTTCGATATCGGGATATTCCTGCAAGGTGTGTCGGGCAATAAAATATTTAATTACTGGCGCGTAAATACGGTGTTTCCCGGTGCCCAGGGAGTTGGCGCAGATGATACCTGGAGCAGTACCAACACCAACGCAAAATTGCCGGTTTGGGATAATACAAGTTCGGATGACATAAAACCTTCCAGCTTTTTTATAGAAGATGGATCCTACCTAAGGTTTAAGAGCCTTCAACTGGGATTTACTTTTCCGGCCTCAAAGGCTTTCAGTAAGATCAGGGTATATGCCCAGGCTTATAACCTCGCTACTGCTACAAAATATACCGGGATAGATCCTGAGATAAGTACCGGTAATGCTACCAATATCGGGATAGATTTTGGAGGCAACTATCCTATTTCAAGGAAATTTATTTTTGGTATTAATTTAGGATTATAAAAAAAATTATAGCTATCGATATGAAAAAAATATCAATCATAACATTGCTCGCGGCTACGATTTGCAGCGGATGTAAAAAAGATTTTCTTGATGTAGAGCCGACAGCGGTTACGTTTGAGCAGCTCAAAAACAAGGCAGGTGTTCAGCAATTGCTGACAGCTGCTTACCATGACGTAACTGGCTTCACTGCTAAGTCGAGCTGGTGGAGCACCACAGGTACCAATTGGATCTATGGGGATATTACTTCCGGTGATGCCTACCGCGGAGGCACCAGCGATGGTTCTGACGGGCCAACGATCGAACACTTTCTAACCCAGTCTTCCACCGCCTACCTGGCCGACAAATGGCGCACCGTTTATGACGGCGTTTCACGTTGTAATAAAACGATCAGGGCCGCTAATGCAGCGACGGATATGTCGGCAGCGGAGAAAACAGCTGCTATCGCGGAAGCACGTTTTTTACGCGGCCATTTTCATTTTGAAGCAAAAAAAATGTGGAACAATGTTCCATTTCTAGATGAAACAATCGATTCGTTATATGAGTTAGGAACACATGTGGACGTATCAAACGAAACTGATATCTGGCCAAAAATAGAAGCCGAATTCCAGTTTGCTTATGACAATATTCCTGCTGTGCAAAAATACAAGGGGCAGGTAAACAAGTGGTCGGCGGCATGTTATCTTGCAAAGGCGTATATGTTTGAGAAAAAATTTACGGAGGCCAGGACCTTGTTAAATGCGATCATACCTGCAGCGTATGGCGGCAATGGCAATGGCGTTACGGCCCAGGGAAAACCGTATGCATTGATGGTTAATTTTGATGACAATTTTAACGCAGAACTGGAGAACAGCCCGGAGCATATTTTTCAAATTGAATTTTCCGCCAATGACGGTGCTAATAGTGGTAATTCCAATATCGGTGAAGTCGCCAATACGCCCACCTTCTACCCGCTTACAAGTTATTACAGCAGTTGGAAGCAGCCGACTTACAACCTGGTAAATTCCTTTAAAACAGACCCGGATGGATTGCCAATGCTTGATAATTTTAATGATGAGAACATGAAAAATGACGCCGATGCGAAAGGATATGATTATTATACTGCCTACGATGGCACCGTAGATCCGCGCCTGGACTGGACGGTAGGCAGAAGAGCGGTTCCGTATCTCGATTGGACAACGCCTTCCTATTACAGTGGATATGGCAGCAACCCCGGAAGCGATCCGGATTATGGCTGGATAAACGACCGAAATTTTGGTGGGCCGTATATCCCGGTAAAAAATAATTTCAGGTATTCGGATGGGAACTTTGCCAAATACAGCGAAAATTACGCGCAGTATTATTTGCTTACCAGTGCAGTCAATGTTAGCATCATCCGGTTTGCGGATGTATTGCTTTGGGCAGCTGAATGCGAGGTGGAAGTTGGAAGCATCGATAAGGCAAGAACCTTTGTAAATTTTGTCCGCGACCGTGCAAAGACAGGCCGGCAGGTGGAAGTAGTTTATGATGATATTGGCGGATACGCCGCTTCAGCCAATTACAACATTGGTTTGTACACGACACCATGGGCCGACCAGGCAACGGCACGTAAAGCCGTACGTTTTGAAAGAAGGCTGGAACTGGCATTGGAGGGCCATCGGTTCTTTGATCTCGTAAGATGGGGAATCGCTTCGGATTATATCAATGCCTACCTGCAAAAAGAGAAAGACAGGATACCTGCAAATCTTACAGGAGTTACGTTCACGGCGGGGAAAAATGAATATTTCCCCATACCGCAATTAGAAATTGACCTGAATAGTAAAATAAAACAAAATGCAGGTTATTAAATAAATGGGGGTTTAGGTGGATAGTTTAACGGCCGCAGAATTTATTTCTTGCGGCCATTTTAACACATAAATAGACATTTTACTCGTTTAAGTGGTGTCAACCTGTGATAGTTATAACGCATTAATTAACCATTAAAGATAAAATCCCTGTGTCGTCAGGCACAAGATATCAGTAGAAGCTATGACACAACCTTTACTACATTCAAATATTTACCGGGCGAAAAAGCAATATCCTATTTGCCTTTTCTGTTTGATCATTTTTATTTCTTGCATTACTCACCTCAAGGCACAAACGCAAATGCAAATTTCTAAACCAAGGGCTTATTATCTTCACCTGTCGGGAGATGATAACAACACCGGCACCAGGAGCAAACCGTGGAAAACGATTCAGAAAATAAGTACTGTTCAACTGGGGTCCGGTGATTCCATTTTATTTAAAGCCGGCCAGGTCTTTAAAGGAACGCTTCAACCGGTTTATATTTCAGGAACTTCAGGAAAGCCATTGATGATCACCACTTATGGTAAAGGCAGGGCCGTGATAGATGCAGGAAATTCCTCTGCTATCATCATTGAAAAAGCCAGGCTTGTTACGATCAAAAACCTGGAATTGAAAGGTGCAGGGAGAAAAGATGGCAATACAGGTGATGGAATAGCTATTACAAATTGCCGGAACATAATGATCGATGATATCGAAGCCAGCGGTTTTCGTAATGCAGGCGTGTCAGTAACTACATCATCAAATATCCGCATCACAAAAGTTGAGGCCCATGACAATGGCTTTGCAGGTATTTCGATAACGGGAGAATACCAGCTAAAGAAAACCTGCCAGAATATTTATATCGGTTATTGCAGCGCCTACAACAATCCCGGCAGTCCCGTTATTTTGGATAACCACAGTGGTAATGGAATTGTGGCCGGTAGTTGTTCTAAATTGATGATTGAATATTGCGTTGCTTTCAACAACGGTTGGGATATGCCGCGCAAAGGCAATGGCCCTGTTGGAATATGGTGCTATGAAGCGGATAGCGCCATCATACAGCACTGTATTTCCTATCGAAATAAAACTTCGGCTGGTGGCGATGATGGCGGCGGCTATGACCTGGACGGAGGTGTCACCAATTCCATTATTCAATATTGCCTTTCTTACGAAAACCAGGGAAGTGGATTCGGAATATTTCAATACGCCGGTGCGAGCGCCTGGCACAACAATGTCATCCGTTACAATATCAGTGAAAACGATGGAACTGTTTCTGCGGCCCGCGCGGGAATTTATATCTGGAATAGTTCTGATGACGCAACACAATTTTATAACTGTCTCTTTTACAACAATACCATTTATAACGACAAGGGCTCCGCTATAAACTTTGCCGGTGAAAGTAAAAGAAACAAATTCGCATTTTTCAACAACATTTTTTTGGGCGGCGACAGCCTGCTAAAAGGCAAAAGGACAAATGATGTTTTTTTAGGTAATAACTGGTGGAGCAAAAAAAATAAGTTTTATATTGAAGGCATTGTGGATTTAAATGAATGGGCAAAAAAAAGCGGGCAGGAAACGCTGGCAGGAAAAGTAGTCGGATCAAACATCGATCCCCACTTTGACAACGCAGCTGAGCCTGGAACGATGTCGATCACCCAACTGAAATTATTAAAAAGGTATAAAATCCCTGTCCATTCGCCACTTCGGAAAAAGGGTATTGATCTAAAAAAAGTTTACGCAATGGCCATTGGTAGTATTGATTTTAACGGACATGTTGCACCCGCGAAAGGTATTGGTGCATGTTTTTAAATGACAATAATTAAATACAATAACCTGATTTTTAAATTAACGAATACATGATGCGATTTAATTTTACCTGCCTGCTTTTGATAATTACCATTTCTGTTACGGCACAACAACAAAAAATGATTGCTACCATACCTGTGCATACGGGTGAAATTTTACATGATATTAATGGGAAACCTGTTAATGCGCATGGTGCAGGCATACTCGAACACAACGGCACTTATTATATGTTTGGTGAGATAAAAAAAGGCGCAACATGGCTCGTCCCGGGGCAGGCGTGGGAAGATTTTCGGGTACCGGCCGGAGGCATCTCCTGCTATTCTTCAAAGGACCTCGTTAAATGGAAATATGAAGGCATCGCCTTACGGCCACTGACAGGCAATCCAGGTCACGACCTTGACACGGGAAAAGTGATCGAACGGCCCAAGGTTATTTATAATAAAAAGACCAGGAAATTCGTAATGTGGATGCACATAGACAAAAACGATTACAGCTACTCACAGGCAGGTGTAGCCGTAAGCGACCGGCCGGCCGGGCCTTATAAATACCTGGGCAGTATAAAACCGAATGGTCAAATGGCGCGTGATATGACAGTGTTCCGTGACGAGGACGAAAGGGCCTACCTGGTGTATGCTTCAGAGCTAAATAAAACCATGCACGTTTGCCTGCTATCGGATAATTATCTTGCGCCAACCAAAACGTATAGCCGCATAACATCCGCCATTAACCGCGAAGCGCCTGCTGTATTTAAATATAAAAAGAAATACTATCTAATTACCTCGGACTGTACAGGCTGGTCGCCCAATCCGGCTACCTATGCAGTCGCTGATAATATGCTTGGCACATGGAAACAAATGGGAGACCCATGTAAAGGTACGGGTGCACAAACTACATTTCAATCGCAAAGCACATTTATATTGCCGGTGCCTAACAACACTGAACTATTTATTTTTATGGCTGACAGGTGGAACAAATCAAATCTTCCCGATTCGAGGTATGTATGGTTGCCATTAAAAATGGTCAACGGGCAGCCGGAGATAAGGATGAATAAGTAGTAAAGAGTGATGACTAATGAGTAAAACTCCAACCAGCACCGCTTTTCATAATTACGGCATGAAGAAAACTTTTGTATTATTATTGCTACAAACCTGCTTTTTGCAAAACGCTCTTTCGCAGAATTCCGTGATGCATTCGCGGTTGACAATTACCTCCAAGGAGAAAAACCGGGTATCGATAGACTCAGTTTATAGTTACCAGTTAAGTGCGGTTGATTCGTCGGGGAAATTATTTTCTTTCAAAGTTAAAAATTTATCATCCTGGCTTCGTTATGACAACGCCTCACATATCATTTCGGGGAGTCCGTTAAAGCCGGGACAGTATCCAATCGATATTGCTGTCATCAATCCCGACACGACCGTTCACCAGCGTTTTATGCTTACTGTTTACGACCGGGCAACCGTCAACATTCTCTGTTTGGGTAATTCGATCACCAATGGTACTGATAAGTATAATAGTTATCGCCGCATCCTGTGGCAATTGCTTCATAAAAACAATTATAATATTGATATGATCGGGTCCTGGAACAGCCACCACATGGGCGGACCGGTTCCTCAACCTGACTTTGATATGGACCATGATGGTCATTCAGGCTGGACGGCGGAAAATGTTTTAAATCCACCAGACTGGGACAAACAGCGGGGAAATATCCGCCAATGGCTGCAAATTTATTCCCCGGATATCGTATTGTTAGAGCTCGGAACGAACGAAGTCTTTCAGTGCGTGGCGGTTGCTGATGCCATTAAAAATATAAGCACCATTGTAGATGTGCTGAGAAAAAAAAATGCAAAGGTTAAAATTTTCCTGGCGCAGATTCCGCCACTCGGGCAACAATGGGCACCTAAAAAATTATGTGGTAACGATATCGCTTATGCGCAACGTGTAACAGTATTTAATGAATCAATAAAATTATTTGCCGCTAAAAAAAACACTGTTTATTCTCCTGTAATATTGGTGGATCAATACAGTGGTGTAAGTCCTGCTAAAAATATGTATGATGACATACATCCGAATGAGAGTGGCGAAAAGATCATGGCCGGAAAATGGTTTAATGCCATCCGGCCATATTTAAAAAAATTACAAGAATGACTTGATTTGTTGGCCAATTAAAATTCCAGCTGCGTTATTTTTTGTAAAATGACGAATCGTTGTTCCTGAAATATAATGGTGATTTTAAAGCCTGCTACGAACATGGTGTTAGTATGCGCTGGAGATATGTTACGTTCCGTTCGGAACGTTTTTTCAAAGCCTGTAGAATGCTACCAGTATCTTTCCCTAATGGGAAAATTATTAATCCTATGGCGACAGATCTAAAGCAGCAACTGCCAGGGAAGTATGCAATGTCTTTGATGATTAAACAAATAGACCTGAGTGGATCGATAAATTTAGCTACGCTTTCTTAAGCGCTTCTCTCCCGCTTTCAAGTTGCCGGATGTCAATTTGAGTCTTGATAGTGCCGGCCCCGCGAACCGGTTTGAGTTGTCGGTATTATTGGACTATGATCTATTGCTTTTTAAGATCTGCGTAGCTGATGAGCTTAATATTTTTCTTTTTGATCGCTTCCATTACCGCCGGATTGGTCCACAGATCTGTTACGCCCTGCCTGTCGGCTGCAACATTTTCATAACCGATGTGATAAATGGCCCTCATTTCGGGACCATCCAGGGCCGGGTGGTCAACAAATAAATAAGTTTCGCCTGGCTTGAGACTGTCCAGCATATTTAAAAAACTTTTCAATTTTTCTTCCGCTGTTACATGGGCGCCTTTGTAGCTGGTGTACTGAACACCTAATTCAGAAAGGTCGATGTCAATGCGGTATTCTTTGACTAATTTTTTTACAAGTTCTTTCACGTCTTTATCAAGATCTGTACAGCCCATATGCGACGATACATGGCTGATGCCAGGAATAAATTTCAAAGCCATTTCTATCTGCGCACGAAATTCTTTTTCGATATCGGCTATGTTCCATTGATTTTCTTTGATCGACTTACCTGGATAGTTTTTATTTGGAAATACCATCGGGTAGAAATATCCGTTGCTGTCCTTCAGGCTCTTGCAATCAGACAGCGGCCGCCATTTTACTCCCTCCCACTCGCTTGTAAGCGCTAAATGGATGCCTATGTCAATGCCAGGATTTTGTTGCAGCATTTTAACAGCTTCGGGAAACCAGGGAGACGCGACAATCACTTCAATCGAAGTTTCAATGCCTTTGTTATGTGCGAGGATCAATGCTTCATTACCTGCATGTGAAAAACCCATGTCATCGCCACGCACGATGAGGCGGGTACCTTTTTGTTGGGCAAGCGATATAATTTGAAAGAGTAGAAACAAAGAACAAAAGAATGTTTTTTTCATTTGATATTTTTTGAGATTATGTATCAATCAATTGTTTTCAAGCGTTAACCGATTCAAAAATACTCAATCCAGTTTCTTTATCATTATAAAATAATTGCTCCCAACCTTATTTGCTTTGGCGTCAGCTGCCGGCAAAGTAACCGTTCCTTTTTTAAAGCTCTTACTGTACACGCCAAAATAACGGTATTGCGCCACTAGTTCGCCGGGTTCTCTTTTAAATTCTTTTAACCATCCGGGAATAGCCGATCGCTTAAGGCTGTCGAGCTTTTCGTAAGCCACATATACTATTGCATTCTCATCAATGTGAAAGGACAAAAAATCCCTACCAGTTTTATTGGCATCATTGATATCGGTTTTAATATATGTAAGCCATTCGTATTTACCCGGTCCGCTAAAATTAATTTCTTCCTGGTCAGGACTTAGCACAGAGTCTTTGCTATTAAAACAAGGCGTTTCTCCGGGAATTATTTTTGATATTCTATAAACCATTCCATCGGTTGTAATGGCATTCGTTACAAGTACCTCATTTTTGTTTTTTGTGGTAACATTGAGCGAATAAGACCTGGTTGCATATTCATCGTCCTCATCCCGCATGCGAATCTTTATTTTGTAAGAACCTTTTGCCATTGGAACGCCCTTTAAAACAC
>JBDSLD010000214.1:0-23214 GCA_039916545.1 Ferruginibacter sp. | reverse complement strand
CAAACTTGTTTTTGCCCTCCCCATGAAGCGTCACTTTTAAAAATTTATTTTCCGGATGCTGTTGTACACTTTCATTGCGGTACACAAAACAAGGCATGTTTACATTGTTTACTACCAGGTCGAGATCGCCATCATTGTCCAGATCTGCATAAGCAGAGCCGTTGCTGAAACCCGGCTCCGCCAAACCCCATTCGGTTGCTTTATTCGTAAACGTAAGATCCCCATTATTGCTAAAGGCATAATTCGATATAGGGTGGGAGGGTATCAGGTCAATGAGATTACTCATTATGTTTTTTTCTTTATTCAGTATCTTTTCTCTTACGTTATCGGCACTGGCAGTGTATTGAATATAATCCTGGTCGGTGATATCCTTATAAATACCGTTGGCCACGAAAATATCCTTGAAGCCATCATTATTGAAATCAGTTATTAAAGCACCCCAACTCCAATCCGTAGCCGACACACCCGACATTCTTCCTATTTCGCTAAAATTAACCATACTGGAATCAATGCCCGGGACAGGCCCGTTATTTAATTGCAACACATTTCTTACAAATTGTTTATAATACCCATTTTTAATATTCGATTGGTATTTATCCCAGTTCTCAAAATTTGTCTTGGTCTTTATCCTTGCTTCGTCTTCCGGCAGCATGTCTGTAACATATATCTCCGGATATCCGTCATTGTTGATATCGGCAATGTCGGCGCCCATTGAATTCATGCCCAGCTCGCTGATATCTTTTTCAAGGGATTCTTCAAATGTGCCATCTTTTCTATTGATATACAGGTAATCTTTTTCAAAGAAATCGTTTGATACATAAATGTCTTCCCATCCATCTTTGTTTACATCGGCGACAGTTACGCCGAGACCGAAACCTATTTTACTGCTGTAAATACCTGCTTGTTTAGTAACATCCGTAAAATAATTGTGGTCGTTTCTGAAAAGTTTATTTCCACCCAGCGAATCTGGTATTTTACGCTGGTCTTTTACCAGGTCGTAATTACCGACGGAGTGGAACGAGTTACTTAAGAGATAGCAGTCAAGGTCGCCATCGTTATCATAATCGAAAAATACGGCATGAGTAGACAGGCCACGATTGTCCAGGCCATATTCCTTTCCTTTTTCTGTAAAAGTTACTTCCCTGTGGCCGCCTGCCCCGGTTGAATCCCCAATGCCGTTATTTATAAAAAGTTCATTGCTTCTATTGTTGCTGTTAATGTCTCCTGATTTGCAAACATAGATATCGATCCATCCATCTCCATTTACGTCAGCCAGTGTTACACCGGTAGACCATACATTGGCCGAAGCCACGCCTGCTTTTTCTGTAATATCTTCAAATGTAAAGGCGCCTTTGTTCAGGTATAATTTATTTGAGTGTTGATTGCTGCAAAAAAAAATATCAGGCAGGCCATCGTTATTAATATCTCCGATGGCTACTCCGCCGCCATTAAAAAAATTCCGGTAAGTATACGGATTGAATTCTTCGGTGTACGTCAGGTTATTTGAAAAATCCACACCAGTTTGCTTAGCGGTAAGAAGAGTAAATAGCGTATTGCCCGGAACAGCGGTCGTATTACAGGAGTATAATACGTTGAGAAAAAATAATGCGCAAAAAATAAAAATGCAATGATAAAATACTAATCTGATCTTTTCAAAATGGATGGTTAACATCATAACAGTTCCTCACTAAAAACGGTGGCTAAGCAAACTTTGGTAAAGGACAATTAAAGTTGCCCTATATTATTTTACCGATGCGGTTAAAATGGAATTTGTATCCGTAAATATAATCTATATTAATTGCAACTATATTCCTTTAACTAAAGTAGGAAATGCGGCAATTATTGCTGCATTTCCTACCATATAATTAACCCTGTTTGTAATTAATAATTAAATTAATATCCTGGATTTTGCTTCAAATTTTTATTTGCGTTCAGTTGTGATGCAGGTATTGGGAAGATGTTTACATGTGTATCAGCATCTGCAGGGTGAAACCTGAATGCAGCGTTATATGTTCCAAAGCGAATCTGGTCCTGCCTCCTCGTACTCTCAAAAAACATTTCCCTGCCTCTTTCACCTAAAAAGCTGGTTGCCGTCATAGTTGAATAGGGGGTTACACCACCATGTACCGTTCTTATCTGGTTAACAAGTGCAAGTGCTGCGGGATCATTCCAGTTATTGGCTTTTCTTGCCTGCGCTTCAGCTTTGGTGAGTAGAATATCTGCATACCTGAATAGTGCAAGATCGTTGCTTAACTGACCGGTCATGCCCTTATAAAACTCCCATTTGCCGATACGCGCTCCTGACTGCCTCCATGCGCCAGGCTGCAGTTCGTTTACATAAGGGGTAAAATGAATTTGAGGTCCATCGGGATCCGTTACATCTGCCGCGCCGTCCGTTAAAGGTGTTGCTCCATCAGATTTCAACTGCGGTCCAACAAGAAAATTTGACAACCTTTTATCGGTCGTGCCCTGTATGGGTGTTCCCTTTGGATCCAGGCCAACTACCGTTCCCTGTGGGCCAGGATTCTGTGCGGGATCGATGTAAGAATTATAAAACTCCTGTACTGATGCCCATCCGTTCCAAGGCTGGCCGCCCATTTTATAAGTTTCCTGGCTTTCCATGTGAAGCGTCATGTGCGGAAGCGAAAAACCTGTTGCCTGAACCTCGTCATACGGAATTACCCAGATAAATTCGGTCGAGCCTTTGTTGTCTTTTTTGAAGTTATCGCTGTAATTGGCTGTTAATGCAAACTTACCAGAATTGATGATATCGTCGCATGCAGCAATTGCTTTATCCCATTGCGCGGTACCACTGAATATCTCGGCATTCAGGTATAATTTGGCGAGTACGGCCTGGGCGGTATAATAATTAACCCGGCCATAAGTTTCATTGTCGTTTGGACCCGTTTTTTGCAAATCCGGTAAAACTTCCAGCAGTTCCTTTTCAATAAAATCATACACTTCCTTACGGGTATTGTTTGGCGGTGGATCAGTTTTAGCAAAATCTGTGCTAATGGGTACATTACCAAACAGGTCAACCAACCAATAATAATAAATGGCTCGTAATGCCTTTATCTCGCTTATAAATTTGAGGGAGGCAGGTGTGCCGATAGGTTCAAGAATGGAAAGTACCCTGTTACAGCTATTGACGCCTTTAAAGAGGAAATTCCACGTATTTTCCGGACCTGCATCATTGGGCAGATAGGTGTGTAATTTTAACCGTACCCAGTGGCCTCCATCGCCCCAGTCGGGTCCACGGGTGGGCACCACTATTTCATCCGTTGGTACTTCTTCCACGCGCATAATGCTACCATCACCGCCAAAACTTCCATACAGGTTGGTATAAGCCGCGGCTAAAAGCGAAACCACTTCAGCATCGGTTACCCCAAAATTCAAATTGCTGGCGCGATCATACAATAATTCCGTTTCATCCAACTTGGTACAGGAACTCATTAAAACAATCCCGACCAATGAACATTTTACAAAAGATGAAATTTTCATATCAAAATTTTTGATGAATATTTTTAATTAAAATTTAAGATTGACACCGAGTGTAAAAGAACGGGTACGCACCCAGGTATCTCTTGCATCTACTCCCGGAGCCAGGATATTACCACCGTAACTGTAGCGCACTTCCGGATCTACGCCCGTATAATCTGTTATGACAAAAAGATTTTGCCCGTTGACAAATGCCCTTAACCCTTTGATGGCGCCACCGTTTTTAAAATTAAAATCGTAGCCCAGCGTAGCATTATCCAGTTTAATAAAGGAGCCCTTTTCTACATAGAGACTGCTGAAAGTTTGTCCTGATTGAATAGCCGGATTAAAGTATTTTGTATTTACTACGTTGTAGCTTGCAATTACGGTCGATTGTGAGCTTTCAAAAAAGGCCCGATAGGTGTTTACAATGTCGTGCCCAAAAGATCCCCTAAAGAAAAAGTTTAGATCAAAATTCTTATAGTGGAAAGTATTTGTCCATCCAAGTTCAAAGGTGGGCAGGCCATTTCCAATTTTTGTTTTGTAGCCTCCAATGGTGTCTGTTTTACCAGTACCGTCATCAAAGAGGAAATGGCCATACTCATTGATACCTCTGTAAACCGGACCCCATAAAAGCCCTATCTTTTCTCCCTCCACGGCACGGGTAATTTCTGTTTGTTCCTGTCCGGGAGAACCTAAATTACTAGCGCCTACGTAAGAGCCGGCTAATTCAGCATTCAATTTTGCAAGCTTTATACTGAAGGTGGAAAAATTGATGGAAGTATTCCAGGAAAAGGATTTGCTTTTAACCACATCATATCCCAGTAGTAATTCTACGCCCGTATTTTCGAGTATTCCGATATTCATCCATTTCCTGTTGGTAGGATTTGGTGGAACCGGCACATTGGCATTGAACAAAAGGTCAGATGTTTGCCTGTTGTAATAATCCAGACTTCCCGTTAGCCGGCTATTAAACAAAGAGAAATCGAGCCCAATATCAAACTCCGCTTTTCTTTCCCATTTCAGGTCAGGATTGGCGTTTTGAGTGGGTTCGTAGGCTGGGATATAAACTCCATTGTATAAAAAGTTATTGCCGGTGGGGCCATAAAGGAACAGAGATAAGTAAGGATTTGGCGGAAGTGCACCTGTTACACCATAGCTACCCCTTAATTTCAATGAATTTACAAACGAAATATCTGCTAACTTACCGAGATCAACTCCTGCACTCACTGCGGGAAACATTCCCCATTTATTATTCGCACCGAATTGGGTAGATCCCTCTCTTCTTAAGCTGGCTGATATAAAAGCCACATCATTGTAGTTGAGATTCAACCTGCCGAAGAAAGCGACCAGTTTGGAGCCATTTTTATAACTGGAAGCAAATGAACGGTTGTTCTTAAAATCACTGGCGCTGGCAAAATTTTCAGAGGTAACATCTGTTAAAAAGTCGCCTGCCTGTAATACCGATCCGTTGTACGCAAAGTCCTGGTAAGAATAACCAGCCACGGCAGAAACATTGAGTTTTTCAGTTACTTTTTTATCATAGCTAAGAATGTTCTCGTACAGCTGGGTATAACCCTCATCATTTTGTTTTTGTGCCAGGCCCTTGCGGGTATAGCCACTACCGTTTATGGCTCCATTGGTACCGATGAGCCTGGTATCGAAAGAAGTTTTAGGAAGGTAGATGCCGATGTTATTGGTAGTATTTTGCTGGGCATACCGTACCTGGAATTTCAGGCCGCGAATAATTTCATAAGTTGCCGAGGCATTGATGTTTGTTCTCTTATTGACGCCATTATTTGTATTCTGTTCCAGTACAGCCAGCGGGTTGGCATATTCAACGAAATTCTGCTCAACATAACCACTGCCCGTATAATTCAGGGCCGGATCGGTAGTATGCAATGGAGCTGTTGGATTAAATATGGTGGCGTATTGGAAAGCGCGGTCGAAACCAAACTGAGACGACCTCCTGGTGGTTGATACATCCAACGTAAAATTGAGCTTATCTTTCATAGCCCTTTGTGTGAGGCCGAAGTGAGCGTTTACCTGGTCGAAACCTGTTTTAATAGCGACGCCCTGGCCATTGCGGTAATTAACAGAGGCTGTATAAGTTGTTCCTCCACCACTTCCGCCTGAAAAAGCAATATTGTGTATATGAGAAAGGGCATTTCTTGTAATAGCTTTGTTCCAGTCTGTAACTGCACCCAGGTCTCTTCCACCTGCAGCTTTGTATTCAGCCGCAGTCATGTGTTCGGTAAATTTGATTGGATTTTCTGTAGTGACGCTGCCGTTATAAGACACAGCCGATACCCTTCCGCCTTTCTTTGTAGTAACAATAATAACTCCCGAAGATCCGCGTGTACCATAAATAGCAGCCGAACCTGCGTCCTTTAGTACATCTATACTTTGAATATCATTCGGATCGATGGTGTTTAAATCAGCTCCCACCTGGCCATCCACCACTATCAGCGGTGAAGCATTTGCTCCCAGGGTGGAAAGCCCGCGTAACCGTATTGTAAACCCACCATTTGGATTACCGCCCGGTTTTGAAATAGACAAGCCTGCTACCTTACCTTGCAGCAATTGGGCTACATCACTGATGTTACCCTTATTGAATTGTTCGGCATTGACCGTTGCCACGGCGCTCGTAACTTCCTTTCTTTTTTGGGTGCCATATCCTACAACCACCACTTCATTTAATTGGCCAACAGAAGGTGACAAGGATAAACTGATTTCAGTTTTGGCACCTACTGCTATCTCCTGGCTGGGATAACCTACAAAAGAAAATACCAACACCGCATTTTTATTTGGTACAGTAATAGAGTAGGCACCGGTTGCATCTGTCGTAGTACCGTTGGCTGTTTCTTTGACGATAACAGAAACGCCGGGGAATGGCTGGTTGTTATTGTCTGTAACAGTGCCCTTGATACTTATCTGAGCAGATAGTTTGTTGTTTACCAGCAAACCAATGGCAAGTATTAAAACATACCTGGATCCCCTGAGTAAATAATGGTGCATAAGTTGTAGGTTTTGGTTATTATTAAAAAAGTTACAGGTGTTATTGCTATTTATTGATAAATATTATTTTCAATATCAAAAATTATATTAGTCAGGCTGAACCTTGAATCATTACATCTATATAAATGACTTCCTTTTAAAAGTGGTCCGTATAAACCGGAAATGATATTTTAGCGCCTCAAACTTGTAATATTCAATGCATAATTTACTTTATGGAAAACATTTCAATTATAAAAGAAACAGTGGTTCTGTAAGCGCTACCTTATTTATTTCTGATCAGAAAATCTCAACACAGGTTATAATACTCTATAAAAAGATAAAAAATGAATGATGGTAAAAAAGTAAAATTTAAAGTGGAATTCAGGCTATAGCATGCTTTGACAAAAGAAATCGTTGTCAGATCATTTAGTGTTTGTATTTAATCGTTAATGAGAAGTAAAAGCGATCAAACAACTAGTATTAATCGTACCAGCCATATAATTTAATAAACTTTTAACTTCTTATTGTAAATATAGAAATGTTTTTCATTAAAAAAAATATATTTGTCTTTTTTACAATTATTAAAATGATTTTTTAATCTGTTACATATAAAAGGAAGGTATGCTACCGTTGTAGATATTTACGCTTCCTTATTTGATTAATTGCGAATTATGAGTCTAATAAATTTCCAGTTTATAAATCGTGCCGGAAATATGGTCTCGGGGAATTTTCAATTTTGAACCTTTTATTTTACTAGATGTACTATCTTAATGTGTCGCCCGTATGGGGAATAAGCAAACCATCTAACAGCAATGGTGTAGCCTGCGCTGATCTTGATAATGATCGTGATCTGGACCTTGTGATAAATAATACAAACCAGGCTGCAGGTATTTTACGAAATGACGCCAATAAGATCACGGGCAACAATTATCTTTTATTTAAACTAAGGGTGGAAAAGAAAAATATGCAGGCGACAGGAGCAAGAATATTTGTGTACGCTGAGGGTATAATGCAAACAGTTGAACAATTGAGTAGCCAGGGTTACCAATCCAGCGTTTCACCAATATTACGTGTTGGTTTGGGTAAGGCAAAAAAGATAGGTTCACGCCGTATTATATGGCCATCCAGTAAAAAGCAGTTTCTTAAAAATGTTGGTATCACACAATTTTGCAGCTAAATGAAGCCAATGCTACATGCACCCTCAATCTTGTTTATCTTCCTCGAAAATCGATTTTTCAACCTATAGCGAATGTGATCATTAACGCATATAGAAAATGCTACAAACGATTTTAATTTTAAAGATCGATAAAAATATAATACTGGCAAAGACATTGATTGCAGATGGGTTACATGATAAAGATTTTGAAACACAGGATCCGGTCGTGGATAAAACAAATGTCGTCGATGATAAGTTACTACGCCGTGGTTGCTTTGCTGCATTGCTAATACCATTTCAATATTAATTTTTTTAGCCGGAATTATGAAAACAAAAAAAGAATACCAAATAAATTCCGGGCAAATCAAAAAAAAGTACAATATGCATCAACAGTTAATAAAACGAATAGCATTCATTTTTACCATACTGCTATTTTTGGGCAATATTGGGTTCTCTCAAACTCCCAAAAACAGGGTGATTATGCTCACGGATATAGAAAATGAGCCTGATGATACAGAAACCTTAATTCGATTGCTTCTTTATGCCAACCAAATTGATATAAAAGGTTTGATTGCTACTACCTCTGTTCATCTTAAAACAAAAGTGTATCCGCAGTCAATTAATCGCATTTTACAGGTGTATGGTAAAGTACAGGCGAATCTTAATAAAAATGAAGCAGGTTATCCAACAGCAGAAAATTTATTAAAGTTGGTAAAATCGGGAAGACCTGAATATGGAATGAAAGCTGTAGGCGATGGAAATGATTCTGAAGGCTCCGCGTGGATAATTAAAATACTTGAAGAGAATGACAACCGTCCGTTGTGGATATGTGCATGGGGAGGGCCAAATACATTGGCGCAGGCATTATTTAAACTTAAAAAAACAAAAACTACCGGCGAATTTAACAGGCTGTTGCAAAAGCTAAGAGTTTACACAATTTCTGACCAGGACGATAGCGGTATCTGGATGAGAAATAATTTTCCGGAGCTTTTCTATGTAGTAACACCCGGTGGCTATGGCAAGGCTACCTGGACTGGTATTCATATTTTTGTTCCTGGTATCAATAATGAAACGATCAGCAACACATGGCTGGCCAATAACATTCAACAAAATCATGGTCCCCTGGGGGCCTTATATCCTGATGTGAGTTATGGTATGGAAGGTGATACTCCTTCATGGCTATCACTCATTCCAAATGGGTTAAGTGATCCTGAACATCCTGAATGGGGCGGTTGGGGCGGACGCTATGAGCTTTACCAGCCGAAACTTTCTGATATAGATGTAAAAGGCTTTACTGGTGGAGTACCTGTTGATCCGGAAACAAGAGCCATTTGGACGAACGCTGAAGATAAATACAGTCCTATTCTATACAATCCATTCGGAAGGGCCATTAAAAGTGATACTGCTATTTTTACAGGTAATAAAGTAAGCGTATGGCGTTGGAGAGATGATTTTCAAAACGATTTTGCAGCACGCATGGATTGGACAATCAAAACTTATAAAGATGCCAATCATCCCCCGGTACCTGCATTGAACCATCCCAATAAAATCACTGTAAAGTCGGGAGAATATTTTTATTTAGATGCAAGCGGCTCTATTGACCCTGATGGTGACCATCTAAGTTATTGGTGGTTTCAATATCCTGAAGCCGGCACTTACAAGCAAACCGTAAAATTTATGCTGGCAGAAAATTTATACAGGACGTCCTTGATAGCACCCGTTGTTGAAAAGCCGGAAACCATACACTTTATTTTGAAAGTTACAGATAAAGGCACTCCCCCCTTATCGAGATACAAACGTGTAATAGTGCAGGTAGTACCAAAATAATAATATAATGTGGCACCATCAACAAAAAAGATTGCTTGAAACTAATTGTCAATATAGAACGCTGCAAAGTTCTGTGTTGAATTTCGGCTTTGCCCTTCTAAATAAAATTAGAATGAGTAAAAAATCATAATTGGTTTGTAAATGAAATCATGAAAATAAAAATCCTTTTATCAGTAGGCGTTGACTCCTGGTGGATGGATGCCATCGAGCCGGAGAACGATGCGCTGGCAGGTAAGCAAACGGCGTTTGGTTTAGGCGACTTCTATCGGCTTACCTACCCGTTATTTGTAAGTAAGGCGGTGTATGAAGGACAGCGGGCCACTGATCCTTCAAAGCGGGTTACCATTCTTACCCGTTCAGCCTTTGCCGGCCAGCAGCGTTTTGGTACCATCAATTGGTCGGGTGATATTGGCTGGAGCTGGGATACCTATAAAAGACAGATTGTTGCCGGTTTAAATTATTCATTAACGGGCATGCCCTACTGGACCACAGATATTGGTGGCTTCTTTCGCCCCGCTCGTGGTCAATATACTGATCCTAAATACCAGGATATTCTTATCCGATGGTTCCAATGGGGTACTTTCAGTACTATATTCCGTATCCACGGTTACCAAACAGAAACCGAGCCCCGGAAATATGGCAATACAATGATGAATAATATGCGTAACATGATGAACCTGCGTTATCGCCTGATGCCTTATATCTATTCTGAAGGATGGCAGGTATCAAGTAAAAGTTCAACTATGAATCGCCCGCTGGTAATGGATTTTAAAAACGATACTGCTGCCATCGCCCAATCCTATCAATACATGTTTGGTAAATGGCTGCTTGTAGCGCCTGTTACGGAACCGGATGTTGCGGAGTGGAGTGTGTATTTACCAAAGCAAGCGGGTGGCACGACTTCTGGACAGTCAAGCATTTTAGCGGATGACAAACTATAAAAACAGCTGCGCCAGAGGATAAAATTCCCGTATTTGTTAAGGCAGGATCGATTGTTCCAATGGGGAAAATTGTACAGTACACTTCAGAAAAACCAATGGATACGATTGAAATAAGAATTTATACCGGGGCTGATGCACAATTTACTTTGTACAGCGATGAAGGAGATAACTACAATTACGAAAAAGGAAAGTATCAGGTGATACCTTTTAACTGGAACGAGCAACAGAAAACGCTCACGTTAGGTAAGCAACAAGGCACTTATGATGGCGCATTGAAGCAGCAGGTATTAATATTGTTTGGGTAAATGAACAGGTTGGATATGGAATAGATAGGAGCCCTGCAACAAAAATGGTATTATATACCGGGGAAAAGGTAACAGTTGCAGGAAAATGATTCCGGGTTTAAAATCTTGCATAAATTGTGACACTCAACTATTAATATTAGCTACATGAAAAAAGCACTCTTCCTTGTTTTATTATTTGCGACGACAGTCAGTTATTCGCAGCGCAAACAAAGCCTCAAACTATGGTATAACAATCCGGCAGGCAAAGTTTGGGAGAATGCGTTGCCTATTGGAAATGGCCGGTTAGGCGCTATGATCTATGGTGATGTGGAAAGAGAAACCATCCAGTTGAACGAGCACACTGTCTGGAGTGGCAGTCCAAACCGCAATGATAATACATTAGCGATTGATTCTTTGGAAGCTATGCGCAAACTGATATTTGAAGGCAAACAAAAAGATGCCGCAGCCCTGGCTGACAGGGTAATCATTTCAAAAAAATCACAGGGGCAAAAATTTGAGCCGGTCGGCAGCCTGCAACTTAGTTTTACCGGCCATGATAATTTCTCCAACTACAACAGGGAATTAGACATAGAAAGAGCCGTAACCAAAACTTCCTATACGGTGGGTGATGTAACCTACACAAGAGAAGCATTGGCTTCTTTTCGGGATCGGATTATTGTAATGCGATTAACCGCAAGCAAACCGGGCAGTATTTCTTTTACGGCTTCTTTTACAACACCCCAGCAAAAAGCGACCATTAAAACGACAACTGCTAAAGAACTCACCATTTTTGGGACTACGTCTGACCACGAAACGGTTAAAGGGGATGTGAATTATAAAGGTATTGTTCGCATGAAACTGGAAGGCGGTGCACTTACAGCAAACGATACTTCTCTTACCATCACCAAGGCAACGGCCGTTACCATTTATATCTCTGTTGCCACCAATTTTAATAATTATCACGACCTTACGGGAGATGAAAATAAAAGAGCAGCGGATTATTTAAATAAGGCTTTTCCAAAATCCTTTGCTGCTATTTTACCAGCTCATATTGCGGCTTATCAAAAATATTTTAACCGGGTAAAATTAGATCTTGGCACCACTGAAGCCGCTGATGTTCCCACAGAAGAACGGTTGAAAAACTTCACATCCGCCAACGACCCACAATTTGTAACGTTGTATTATCAATATGGCCGCTACCTGCTGATCTCTTCCTCTCAACCTGGTGGCCAGGCGGCTAATTTGCAGGGGATATGGAATGATAAGATCAACCCGCCCTGGGATAGTAAATACACCATCAACATCAATGCGGAAATGAACTACTGGCCGGCGGAAAAAACTAACCTTGCCGAATTGCACGAACCGTTTCTTAAAATGGTAAGAGATCTGTCGGAAGCGGGACAACAAACCGCAAAAGATATGTATGGCACAAGAGGTTGGATGGCACACCACAATACTGACATTTGGCGGGCAACGGGCGCTATAGATGGCGCCATGTGGGGCGCCTGGGTCAATGGTGGCGGCTGGACGAGCCAGCATCTATGGGAACATTACCTGTATGGTGGAGACAAATCTTACCTGGCATCGGTTTATCCCATATTAAAAGGTGCCGCGCTGTTTTATGTCGATTTCCTGGTAGAACATCCAAAGTATCACTGGCTGGTGGTTTGTCCGGATGAGTCGCCTGAAAATGTGACCCCGGCACACCAGGGTTCGGCGTTGGATGCCGGCGTAACTATGACCAATCAAATTGTTTTCGAAGTATTTAGTACGGTGATCAATGCCGCTCAAATTCTACATAAAGACAAAGCTTTTGTGGATACGTTAAAAAATATGCGTAGCCGGCTGGCGCCTATGCACATAGGCCAATATAATCAGTTGCAGGAATGGTTAGATGATGTGGATGATCCAAAAGATAATCACCGCCATATTTCTCATCTGTATGGGCTTTTTCCTTCCAATCAGATCTCCCCGTATCGTACGCCCCAGTTATACGATGCGGCAAAAAATACGTTGATACAACGGGGCGATATCTCCACCGGCTGGAGCATGGGATGGAAAGTAAACTGGTGGGCACGGATGCTCGATGGCAATCATGCGTACAAACTTATTCAAAACCAGCTTTCGCCTGTCGGCACTAACGAGGGCGGCGGTGGAACATATAACAACCTTTTTGATGCGCATGCGCCTTTCCAGATCGATGGCAATTTTGGTTGCACTTCGGGAATCACCGAGATGCTAATGCAGAGTGCAGATGGTGCATTACATTTACTCCCGGCGTTGCCCGATGTTTGGCAAAAAGGCAGCATCGGCGGAGTACGGGCAAGAGGCGGTTTTGAAGTGGTGAGCATGCAATGGCGGGATTCTAAACTGGTAAAGGTAGTCGTCCGGTCAAATCTTGGAGGCAATCTTCGTTTACGCGTTCCAAATGCATTAAAACTAAGCGGTGCCGCTTCCCTAAAAAAAGCAACCGGCACAAATGCCAATCTATTTTACCAGACGGAAGAAACGCCTGCCCCCATTGTATCACCTAAGGCCACCAATACGCCGCCTGAATTAAAAGAAACAATATTGTACGACCTGCCAACGCAAAGTGGAAAATTATATACGCTGGTGGCGGAATAATTTATGAAGTATATAAAAATAAATTTCAAAAAAACTATGACAAGATCTTGTTTCCTGGGAATGCTGATCTGCATCTGCGCGATCAACTTATCGTATGCCCAAATCAAAGCCCCGGCAGCTTTCGGCCCGCTTCCAAATCAAAATCAAATACGCTGGCAGCAAATGGAATACTATGCTTTTGTTCATTTTTCTTTAAACACGTATACCGATCAGTCCTGGGGATATGGCAATGAAGATGTAAAGTTATTTGATCCTGAAAAATTAGACTGCCGCCAATGGGCGCGCATTTGCAAACAGGCAGGCATGAAGGGCATCATATTAACGGCAAAGCACCACTGTGGTTTTTGCCTGTGGCCCTCCAGGTACACGGATTACTCTGTAAAAAATGCTCCATGGAAAAATGGAAAAGGCGATGTGGTGCGCGAAATGGCGGATGCCTGTAAAGAATACGGCTTGAAATTAGGCATCTATTTATCCCCCTGGGATAGAAACCACCCTGACTACGGAAAGCCGGAATACATAACTTATTTCAGAAATCAATTGACGGAGCTGCTCACCAATTATGGCCCTATTTTCGAAATATGGTTTGATGGTGCCAATGGAGGATCCGGGTACTATGGCGGCGCCAATGAAACCCGTAAAATAGACGCCACAACTTATTACGACTGGAGCAATACCTACAAACTAATTCGGAAGCTGCAACCCAATATTGTTATATGGAACGATGGTGGTGACAGGGCTGATTTGCGTTGGGTAGGAACCGAAGCAGGTTATGTGGGTGAAACCAACTGGAGTTTGCTGAATGCCAAAGGCGAAGTTCCTTACGACATGTTGCACTATGGGTTGGAAAATGGCGATTCATGGGTGGCTGCGGAAGTAAACACCTCCATAAGGCCGGAATGGTTTTATCATCCTGGAGAGGATGCCAAAGTGAAAACAGTGCCGCAATTGATGGAAACTTACTACCATTCAATCGGGCGAAACGGTTCATTACTGCTCAACTTCCCCATCATGCCAAACGGGTTGATCCATCCCAATGATGAAAAAGCAGCGCTTGGATTTGCGAAAGCAGTGAAGGAAGCATTTGCGGTGAATCTTGCCGAAAAATCAACCATCACAGCTTCGAATGTTCGTGGCAATTCAAAACAGTTTGATGCAGCCAATGCCATCGATGGCAATAAAGAAAGTTACTGGGCTACCGATGACCCCGTAACAACAGCCTCGTTGACAATCAATCTTGGTAAACCAACTATATGCAATCGTTTTTTAGTACAGGAATATATTCCTTTAGTACAAAGAGTGAAAGCCTTCACTGTTGAGGCACTTGTTGATGGCAGTTGGAAGGAGTTGGCAAAAGCTACCACGATCGGTTACAAACGCATTCTTCGTTTCCCAACTGTGAAAGCAACACAGGTCCGGTTCAGCATTACGGATTCAAAAGCTTGTCCGGTAATTTGCAACATAGGAATTTACAATGCACCGCAACTGCTGGCACCTCCTTCGATTGTCAGGAATCAATCGGGTGAAATAAAGATAATTCCGGTTGATGCAGAATCGGTTATTTACTATACCTTGAATGGAAGCGTCCCAACTACTCAATCGAAAAAGTATACAACGGCATTTCAAACAGCCGGGAAGTTAACGGTTAGCGCAATTGCTTTCGATCCAGCTATAAGAAAAAGCAGCGCTGCATCAAATGAAAAATTCGATATCCCCAGGAAAGATTGGAAAATTATTGGGATCGAAGATAAAAAAGCGGATGCCGTTTTGGATGGAGATCCGCATTCGGTATGGCACCAGCCAAAGGGAATAAAGTTGCCGGCAGACCTGGTAATTGATTTGGGAAAGGACGAAAATATTATTGGATTTAGATACTATCCTGATCAAACCTTGTGGGGACCGGGCATCATCACTACCTACCAGTTTTATGTTTCACCAGACAATAAAGAATGGAAACTGGCAGCTGAGGGTGAATTTTCAAACATAAAAAACAATCCGCTTTGGCAGGTTAAAAAGTTTGCACCGGAGAAAGCCCGCTACATTAAATTGCGGGCCTTGAAAAATGCCGAAGACAATGATAATATAGGTTATGCCGAAGTGGATGTAATTACCAACTAAATGCAATCTGTCTAACGGGATTTGTGCTTCGCAATGCTTGTAATGAAGCAAGCCGATAACAGCCTGTGAAGCTTTTCAATAAATTTTGAGCAAGGACCTGGTAATCAAAAATTTATATAAATGACACGTTATTGTTTGGCACTTGATTTAGTAGATGATCCGGTAATGATCGAAGAATACCGGCATTGGCATAAGTCCGGGAACGGATGGCCGGCCGTCAGGAAAAGTATTGTGGATGCCGGCATTGTAAACATGGACCTTTATTGTGTGGGTAACCGTTTATTCATGATCATGGATACGGATGATACTTTCTCCTTCGGGCGAAAATCTATCATGGATGCCAACAACACCAAGGTGCAGGAATGGGAAGCGCTCATGCAGAAGTTTCAAAAGCCCCTGCCATGGGCCAAAGAAGGAGAGAAGTGGATCCTGATGGAAAAAATCTTTCAGTTGCAGCCTCAAAATGTATAAAGCATAATAAAGGCCATAAATAAAATAATATGAAAAGATTCTTTATCGATAAATCAATTCTTCTATGAAAACAACCAATAACGGTTTTGCTATCATACTCATTACTTCTTTGTTTTTTCTATGGGGCTTTGCCCTGAACCTGAATCCTATTTTAATCCCGCATTTAAAGAAGGCCTGCCAGTTGAACGATGCGCAATCCGCTTTCATTGACTCCGCTTCCTATATTGCTTATTTTTTACTGGCTATTCCTGCAGGTAAGTTCATGAACCGCTTTGGGTATAAGGGAGGTATAATTCTGGGACTGTTTTTATTTGCCATTGGCGCTATGTTGTTTTATCCGGCGGCTGCAACAAGATCTTATGCTTTTTTCCTGGGTGCTCTTTTCGTTATTGCCAGCGGACTTGCGTTTTTAGAAACGGCTGCCAATCCTTACATGACTGTTTTGGGAGATCCGGCAACGGGTACGCAACGCCTGAACTTTGCTCAATCATTTAACGGGTTGGCTGCATTCCTGGCGCCCTTAATCGGCGGCAGGTTTATTCTTTCCGGTAGAGCTTTGTCAGCCCAGGAAGAAGCGGGCATGACTGCTCAGCAATTGAACGAGTATTTGAACAAGGAAGCATCTTCTGTACAAATTCCATATATCGTTATTGGATTAGTCGTATTGGTAGTAGCGCTCTGTTTGTGGAGGACACCTTTGCCCGAGATCAAGGAAGATGATTCCCTGGAAGTACAGGGCTCCATTTTAAAAGAAAAGAACCTGATGCTCGGCGTACTATCCCAATTCTTTTATGTAGGAGCGCAGGTTTGCATCAGTAGCTTTTTTATCCGTTTTTCGGAGAGGGTAGGTGGTATCGGGGAAGTGTCAGCAGCATACTACCTGTCCGGTGCTTTACTGGGTTTTATGGTCGGCCGCTTTGTGGGTACTTTCTTAATGAGGTTTATTGCTCCTGCCCGCTTATTGGCAATTTATAGTGTGATCGTTATGTTATTGCTGTTGATGGCCGTCTTCACCAATGGAATGGCTTCGGTCTATGCGCTGATGGCAGTTCAGTTTTTTCTCTCCATCATATTCCCCACTATTTTTGCTTTGAGTGTTAGAGGGCTGGGCACAAAAACGAAAGAAGGATCCTCGTTGGTAATCATGGCCATTGTCGGCGGTGCGGTATTCCCGGTGATCATGGGCTGGGTATCAGATGCCAGCAATATACAAATAGCCTACCTGGTTCCTGCAGTTTGTCTTTTAATTGTGCTTTATTTTGCTATAAAAAACATTAATGTGAAGAACGTGAAATTATCGGCAGCGCATTGATGTGATGGAATTGAAGATGAATTGGTCGCTTTACAATTGACATGGATGGCCGAGATCGCTAAAAACGGGAAAGTGATTTAGCGCAATTCCAATTATATTCAATTGGATTGGGGGATGATTACCCTTGATACAACTATCAGGGATCAACCCAATTAAAAAGAATTATGATGACCCCAATCGATTGCAACTTTTACGGCGTTTCCCGGATATATAAAGACTTTATATCAACTGCAGTTTGGTTATGGTAGTGACAAAGCTGGAAACCGATATTCCCTTCGGTAAAACCTGCATCGTGTACTATATCGATTGTTTTTACACCATTTAGCCAGGCTTGGATATGATGCCCTTTGGCAATAATATAGTAGTGGTTCCAATCGTTTTGCTTTACCAGTTTTTGTGCAAGCGTATCAGGAAATTTTTGCACCATCTCCGCCCGGCGTTCTTCCCAAAGTGATCCCCAATAACCTTTACCCATATCAACCTGGTAACCTGGTGCATTATCAAAATTGGTAGGATTGATACGGATGCAAACCCCCGAATTTGCATTTTCATCTCCCACCATCCTGATCATTACATTTAATTCAAAATCTTTGTAGGTCTTTTTTGTATAACTGTAGTGATGTTCTTTTTCCTTTCCCATGGAGGCATGAAAACCAGTATCTGTAAACTGCCAAAAATCAGGTTCGAAATTCCAGTCGGCACCGGATTTCAAGAGGTTTATCCAACCCTTTCCCCTGGGCTTATCGTTATATAATTTGCCCGCTGTTGGCATGGTTTGCTGTAATACACTGTCAACCTGTGCCCGGGATGTAAAACAGGTAAGCAAAAGAAACAGTAGCATGGAAGTTAGTCGAAAGTCTATTTTGGGATGTTGATTTAACCTCCCTGTAATCTTTTTCATTTTTAACTATTAAAGGTGAATAAGAAACTGGTTTTTTATAAATCGTATGTTATTTCGCCCACTCTTTTCCTTCCGGTGTTCGCCGCCATTCAAAATAGGCATCCAGCACTCTGAGCGATGCCGCGCTTGGTACAGGCCCGGTATGGGGTGTTTTAGCAAAGTACATTACAGTTGGTTGGGCATTACTAAAAGCCGGCCATGCAGGAACATCCTTGCTGTTGGGATGACCGTACTTTGCAAAGTTTGTCCAGTAGGTACTCATGGCGTCAGCAATTGCAATGTCAGTGCTGTCGATTTCAGGCTTAGCGGTATTGACATGTTGAAAAACATATTCTACCTCCTGCCCATGACCGGAGCCATATCCGAAGCGCTTGGAAGTGTCCGGGTAATCGGGGTGCTGATCAAAATAATAATAATAAACCTTCGACCTGCCGGTTTTTGCCTGTAACGTTGCCCAGCTCCAGGTTTGCCAGCCAAACGCAGCATCGCGGGCGAGATCCCGGGCCGTTTTAGGAACAGTGCTGGTGCCTGCGGGATAAGCTTTAATAAGGTCATCCGCAAACTTGCCGTAACGTTTCTGTACGCCTGCAATATAGTCTTCCGGTGTTTTGGGAGGGGAAAAGCTGGCGCCTTCATCTGAATTATATCCGATAAGTACCGGCACATCATTGTATTTTTTGTTTTCGTAGAGTTGATACTGGTCACCAGGAACTACATATCCGTCAACGATGGGCCAACCGCCCGGCTTCCCAAAACCGCCAGGCACTTTATCGGCAGGCAGTTTACGAAGCTCCGCAATAGATGCAACGCCTGCCTTTTGCACAAACTCCTGCCCCTGGGCTTCTGCCTGTTGAAGCGTTTTCATGTTTTCACCCGGAAAGGTGGTAGGGCGTGTGGGCCCGAAGGAACCGCCGCTCTCCGAAATAGCGCCCTGGAACAATCCTTTAGCCAGCGGCGAAGCGCATAACATACTAACGGCAATGCCACCGGCAGACTCACCAAAAATGGTCACTTTATTAGGGTCACCGCCAAATGCCGCAATATTTTTCTTTATCCAGTCGAGCCCCGCAATCATATCGAGTAACCCATAATTTCCCGATACATGATTAGGATTTTCATTACTTAATTCAGGATGCGCTAAAAAACCAAGCTGCCCGACACGGTAGGCAATGCTAACTAATATGACGCCTTTCTTTGCCAGGTTTTCGCCATTGTACATTGGATCAGACGTATATCCCACAGCAAACCCGCCGCCATAAATCCATACCAGCACAGGTACTTTTTCGCTGGCAGATTTTGCCGGTGACCAAATATTCAGGTAAAGACAGTCTTCGCTTTTACCCGACGGAGGATTAATTCCCTGCATAGCGCCCGGAGCAAACTTATCCGCCATACGTATGCTGTCCCATTTAGCCGCAGGCTGCGGCGCTCTCCACCGGAGATCGCCAACAGGAGGAGCCGCAAACGGAATTCCTTTATACACCGTCAGCCCGTTTTCATAGATTCCCTGCAGCATTCCATTGGCCGTTTTTACCGATGCAGGTTGTTGTGCTATCAAAAACGTTGAGGCTATAACGATAAAGAATATACCCAGTGCAATTATTTTTTTCATAATGGTTGTTGCTTTTTATTAAATGGATTTAAACATGTAATGTTATTTTAACTTACAAACTATCTGTTCTAAACGGTGATGCAGGCAACCCTTCTTTTTATAAAAGTTGGGATTAACCGGACTATCAGTCCATGCATTTGTGGCAACCTGACCTGCCCAGGAGAAGTGCCTGAAATAAACAGCGTGGAGATGAAAAATATTATCCGATGCATGGGTTAAAACTTGCCTGGTATAGGTAGATTAATAATCTGAGTGTGTAGTGCAATTATTTATTTTTTGCAAGATCAATTGTAATGCGCTTAATCAATATCCTCCGCTATCCACAGTTTCATTGCAACGAACATTCAGATTACTGGAAATTTGATTATTAAAATAAAAAATGCAACGCCATCTATTAAGCACAAAGTCTTTTCAATACTCCTTTAACTTTTATCCCCGCTGGCTTCAACTCCATCCCGATAACATCAGTAAGTAACCGGAACGCAGCTGCTTTTGTCTTTCAAAAAATAAGCTACGCATTTTTAATCCTGATAATCGGGACGAACTAAAAAGATACTAATCCATTTACTGGTGAGATTTGACTACCGTTTGATCAGGAAAAACAATCGCTCAACAATAACCAATATTGACTTTGCGCTTTATTTACCTAATGTCGGATCAGTTAACAAAGAGAAAATTTCTATTTCTCATCGGTAAGCTGCGCATATAAATATAACGATACCTGTTTAAATTCAAACCATATTTCATTCCATTATTATTGTTATAATGTATTTACTCTGCAAGCATACGATGTTCTTTCTTAAACTCAAACGGTGTTTTGTTCATGATCTTTTTGAAATACCGGTTAAAGTTGGAAAGATTGTTAAAGCCACTGTCATAGCACACTTCGTAGATAGGCATGTCTTTTTCTAATAACAGGTTGCACGCATGTCCTGCTCTCACTTCTAACAAAAAATCATACAATGTTTTTCTTGTTTTAGATTTAAAGTAGCGACAGAAAGCCTTCGTGACAGTGGGTGAGCGTGCGGCTTATTCTTCCTCAAAAGGAGCAATTGATACGCTAACCCGCAGCATGGCTTTAGACCTGGCTGCGAATAATATCAGGGTGAATTGTGTGGTACCTGGCGCCATCGACACACCATTATTAAGAGGATCAATCAATGATTCTCCGCACCCTGATCATTGAACCGGTCATGCCCGGGTGAATGTATTGTACCAGGTTGCAACTGCAGGACCTGGGGTATGGACGATACACAACACAACTCTTAACTAGATCACCGTTTTATAGTACACCGGGGGGGTATTGATAAAGCGCACCCACGTGTACCTCCTGCGTCGCTCCCCGACGTGTCATATATCTAAGGGGACAGCTGTTCGAACAGAAAAATTATAGGACTTGACGTGGTATTTTATTTGTCGGTATTTCTTTAAAAAATTTATCATGTGTATATAACGAGCCTCTTTCTGCCATCGTTTTTTCTACTACTTCAAATATATTGCAAAGCCAATTTAATGGCTCGATCTACGTCCGCGTCGATATCCAGATTAAGCTTTTCCTGAAATGCTATATATTTTACTGAATTTAACAAATGGAAAGTTACGCGAGAGACAAATGCCTCTTTTTCATCGATGAATACTTTCTTTCGTTTTTTTGATTGGACTACTCGTTTTAAATTCAGCAGCTTATTGAAAATGTTAATAATTGGAATCATTCTCTTGCCGTTTATCTTATTTTCGTTGAAAATATCGTCATATTTATCGCCAAACACCCCTGCCTTAGAGTTTCTTGCCTCTGAAGGTTGGTCCAGAAAATAAGCTAGGTAAACCTGACCTAATAACTCGTTATTGATAATTTTATCCGCGGGCTCACTATCGTACTGGTTGGGTACCGGTCTTCCAGCAACTTTTTGACTAAGTCTTCTAAATCAAAGTAAATAACCTCAGTATATCTGAATTGGGAAATTGCATTTTCAAATTTCAGAATCGCACTGGGGACGGGTTTCTGTTTGTTTGATACAATGTAAAATTTGAAAGTCAGCGGACCTTCGTCATACAAATCTAAAATTTGTAAATATGTGTCGAGGATGGCATCATTAACGGGATTGTCTATTATGTTCTTTGTCACTAAGTTTTGAATCGTGACAGTAAATTGATCAAGTTCGGACTCAGGGAAATTGAATGTTGTCTTATCGAAGTTATCTGTGTATTTAAAAGTAAATGCATGCACTATTCGTCCAATTATATGAATTGCATCGATTTCACCATCTAACGGCCCATCTGTGATGGCTTCTTCTAATTCTTCATCATTCAATTTTAAAATAATTAGTAGAGCGAGCCTGTCAAAAGCGATACCCTTCGTTTCTAATTACAAATCACTATGGAGCCGATTGACTTTTTGCTGAATAATACTGAAAGACGTCAAATTAGTCATAAGGTGGGTTTAAATGTATATGTAAGCTAAGATGCTATGGTACAATGTCTTGCAGAAATTCACGGCAATTGATGGACAATCTCCAAAACCGTCAGTAAAATCGTAAGCAGGAGAATAAAAAAATCGGCTAAAATTCAATGTAGTATTGCATTTCAGCCGATTTGCCAAGTGCCCACGAAAGGAATCGAACCTTCACACCCTTGCGAATGGCAGATTTTGAGTCTGCTGCGTCTACCAATTCCGCCACATGGGCATTGCTTGTCGTTTAGCCTAAACTGTAAACTTTCAGACAGGGTTGCAATATTACGTCAATCATCTATGCTGTCCAAAATACGGTGTAAATATTTTTTTAAATAACATCTTTTCAGTTGCAATTACCTCTTATCGTATTTTAAATGCTTAAATTTCTATCCTGCTATTACCCAAAGGGTAAGAGAAATCACATTTTTTCAACTAATTATTTTTTATACTGGCGCCTGGCAAATAGCCGGAATGAGGCGGCTAAAAAACTTAGCGATAAATTGCATTAAATTTTGAAACAAATGTTGAAGATTGGATTAATCAGGGAAGGCAAAATACCCGCTGATAGCCGCGTAGCGCTTACCCCGGCGCAATGCAAATGGCTGCAAAGAAATTTTACGGACGTAAAGGTGAAAGTTCAGCATAGTGCCATCCGCTGCTACAGCGACAAGGAATACCAGGCTGCGGGTGTGGAAGTAGCGGAAAATATGTTCGATTGTGATGTGTTGATGGGTATAAAAGAAGTACCTGTGGAAATGCTGATCAGAGAAAAAACCTACCTGTTTTTTTCCCATACAAAAAAATTACAGCCTTTCAACCAGGAACTGCTGCGGTCCATTATCGAAAAAAAGATTACCCTGGTTGATTATGAATGCCTGGAGCATATCGACGGCACCCGCATTATTGGCTTTGGCTTTTTCGCCGGTATTGTCGGGGCCCATAACGGAATGCTCGCGTATGGCAACCGTACCGGCCTGTTCAAATTACAGCGGGTTGCTTCGGTAAATAGTTTCCAGAAACTGGTGCATACTTATTTTGGAT
>JBDSLD010000213.1:0-3892 GCA_039916545.1 Ferruginibacter sp. | reverse complement strand
CGCAGCCTGCCGGCTGTGGAGGCAAAAGTAGAGAGTTGACAGGTAGTTGGTGAAGTGAAGATTCGGATTAGAAAATATTCTAAAACCCTTACCAGTTATTAATAACAGCGTTTTCTTGCAGACACTAAATACCATCGTTTATTTCTTCTGTATATGAATTGATATCTACTTTAATGCATTACCAATTTTTCGCTGGCTGTATGAGAATTATTATTAATTCTTAAAACAGGTATCATGAATCAATTCATTCAGGCAGTAGCGGTGATATTTTTATTTCTTATTATTCTTAGTTCGGAGAGCCAGGCTCAAATAGATTGGAGTAAATGGCAGGTCGGGGTAAATGGGGGTATTTTTGTTTACCAGGGTGACCTCACACCAACGGATGTAGGATCTTACAAAACGACCAAGCCCGCATTCGGTGTGTATGTTTCAAGGATTTTGAATCCATCATTTCTTTTGCGGACCAATCTCGCCGTCGGAAAATTATACGGCAACGACGCGAAGTATAATACCCCGGTGTGGCGGCAACAAAGAAATTTTAATTTTACAACACCCGTTACAGAAATATCAGCGTTGCTTGTATGGAATATGATGGGTAATAACAGCAATGAAATGGGACAAAGGTTTTCACCTTATATTTTTGGCGGGGTAGGTGTAAACTTTATAAAAGTAAACCGGGATGCCAGCAATTTCAATACGCATTATTTTGCTTCCCTGACCAATGTAACAAATGGTCTTCGTGCTGACATGAACCGCAGCACACCAGGGGCCGCACTCGTAGTACCGGTAGGTTTGGGAATGCAATTTTACCTGACGCCCAAATTATCATTAACAGCCGAAACCAGTTTCCGCTACACCTTCACAGATTATTTGGATGGATTTAGCCTGGGAGCCAATCCCAATAAAAAAGATTTTTATCACTCGCACACAATAGGATTATTATACAGATTCGGAAAGGGCAACCGGTTAGGATGTCCGCCGGTAAAAAAGTAGGAAGGGAGCGTTATGGCAATAATTTTCGAGAAGCGCCTGACAGTCTATACCCTGGTTCCCTCTCTTTTGAAGAGCGCCCGTCCCGACCTTTTGGGACCAGGAATAAACTCTACTCTACCGCCCTATTCAAAAAATCGATCATCGGCTTTATTGTTTCAAAAACTTTAGCAACATCCTTTACCAGTGTTTTGCTTTGCAATTCAGCATCACTAAAGGGTTTGCTAACAATAAAATGTTTCATTTTCAGGTATTGAATAGCGGGGTTACTTTCATCATATCCTTTTGGGGGCCTTACCAGCAATTCTAAACCATCAACCCCTGAAGGAAAATATTTTTTAAATGTTTTACCTTCAACGATCTTTTTCCAATCATCAAAACCATAATCTATTTCCTGCCTGATATTGGCCAGTTGTGGTGGCATGGGCGAATAAAAGCCGCCGGCAGCATAACTCTTGCCCGGCTCGCAATGAAAATAGTATCCGGCCACACTTGCCTTTTTACCACCCCTGCTAAAATAGGCGGCCATATTACTTTTATAAGGGCTCTTATTTTTACTAAAACGGACATCCCTGTTTATCCGGAAGGTGCAATCTTTTACAGCCAGGTTTCCAATGGGCGCATCAAATTTCGCAATAGCCGGGATCAGCTGGGTTACCATTTCCTGGATATCTGTTTTGGCCGCTTCATATATTTTACGGTTCGCTTCAAACCATGGCTTATTATTATTCTTTTGAAGGTTTTGTAAGAATTTTATAGTTGTCGATTGCAGCATATATTTATTTTCCTTTGCTTAAAACCAATAAAAAAGGAATTGGTTCAATGACCAATTCCTTTTACAATTTTTGTGTATGAATTATTTTACTTTACCCCAGTTCTCACCACTTTTAATCCGGTACAATGTCATTTCACTTACATTGTATTTTACAGCCATTTGTTTATAAGTCAATTTACGTTTGGGATTATTGATCGCTTCTTTGATCGACTTCACTTTCGTTACATTCAGTTTGAGCCCTTCTGTTTTATTGGCCTGCTTTTTTTTGTAAGCGATTTTCTGAGGGCTGTTTTGCTGATGGCTTCCTACCTCTTCTATAGTGGCCCATTTTAAATTTTTGAAACCGTTGTCTTCTTTTTTATGATTGAGGTGAATTACATATTTATATTTAGGAGAAGTTTTCTTACAAAACAATTTTGCGATCTCCCGGTGAAGATATATTGTCCCATTGCCATTTTCCAGGTGAAGATTTAGCGTGCGATAACCGGAAGTAAGTGAACCATTTAAAATTTTTCCATCTTCACTTACGTCTTTGGAGTAGCTGGCGGCGCGGCCCGTAGAAGAAACGGCGTATTTTTTTCGAAGTTCTTTGTAGCCATTGAACTGAAGTTGTTTCCACGTTTCACCTGGAATCTTTTTAATCATATGAGCAAGATTTAGCTGGTACTTAATGTTGTTTCTATAGCAAGTTGCAATATAAATATATAAAAAAAATTCCCTAAGTAGGTAGCATTCTTATAAAATCTTCTTCATTAATTATTTTTATTGATTGAATTTTCTTGGCCTTCTCTAATTTGCTTCCGGCGTCTTCTCCTACAACCAGGTAATTTAATTTGCTGCTGACGCCACTTACTATCTTGCCGCCGTTTTGTTCCACCATTTCTTCCGCGTCCGTGCGTTTCAACTGGACGAGGCTGCCTGTAAATAAAAATGTTTGTCCGGATAAAGCATTGCTCGCGTTCGTTTGCTTCTTTTGATTTTTTAGTGAAATACCTAAGTCTTCAAGTTCTTTCAGCATTTGTAAATTGGCGGCATCATGGAAGAACCGGTAAATGCTGCCTGCTACTTTTATACCGACGTCCTCCAGGTTTTGCAATTGTTCTTCAGTAAAATCTTTAAAATCAAGCAGGTGATTAACGGCATTGGCCAATGTCTTAGCCGTGTTTTCTCCGCAATAGCGGATACCCAATCCATAGATCAACCGGTGTAATGGTTGCGACTTTGAATTTTCAATGGCCGTTTGCAAATTATCAATTGATTTTTTGCCAAAGCCTTCCAGGCTCGCGATCTTGTTAAAATCAATTTTATAAATTCCGGGGACATCTTTTAGCAACTCCATATCATAGAATTTCCGCACATTAGCCTCTCCGAAACTTTTTATATCCATTGCATCTTTACTTACAAAATGGATGATCCTTTCTACCACCTGTGCTTTGCAGTTGATATTGATACAGCGCCAGACGGCCTCTCCTTCAGGTTTAAATAAAGCATGCTCACAGACGGGGCAATTGACCGGGAAGCTGATTTTTTTTTCACTGCCTGTTCTTAATTCAGCAAATGATTTTACTATCTGCGGTATCACATCCCCACTGCGTTCTATTAAGATGGTATCTCCCAATAAAAGATCTTTTTCTTTAATGTATTCTTCATTGTGAATGGAGATGCTCGTTACGGTTACACCTCCTACGAGTACCGGCTCGATCTTGGCAACCGGTGTTACCGCACCTGTTCTGCCCACCTGGAACTCAACCGTGCGCAGTTTGCTGGTAGCCTGCCGGGCTTTAAATTTAAAGGCCATCGCCCAGCGCGGATGATGAGACGTCATTCCCAATTTTTCCTGGAGTACCAGGTCATTTACTTTTATCACCATGCCATCTATTTCATAAGGCAGGCTATCGCGTTTGGCCTCAAATTCCTCTACATAACTTATCACCTTATCGATACCTTTTGTCACCAGCATTTCTTTTTTCGGACTTCTGAAACCCAGGTCCCAAAGCATTTCCAGCATGCCCGAATGAGTAACCGGTTGTTTATTGTCAGCTGTCTTTGCGGTTGTCTTTTTACCTTCTCCTGGCCGTTGCCCGGTTGTGATTTGCCGGTTATCGGGATTGGTGGCATAACTTACAT
>JBDSLD010000212.1:0-12053 GCA_039916545.1 Ferruginibacter sp. | reverse complement strand
GTTTTTGCTTCTTTGAAAAAATAGGCTGCGCATTTTTTCAATTCCGATTTCATCGGAACCGAACCAACGAAAGGCAGCTAACCCGGTTACTGATGTAGCAGATCAAATAGTGGCCACACTTAAATGCCTTTTATTAAACAGATCAGTAATATTTTATTTTAGGCCATTTCTTTAGTTTCTTATTAATAATATTCAACAATAAAAATCTCCACAATCCATTGTTGGTAAAGGTTTTCAGCGTTTTCTTGCAAACACTAAGTATTAAGTATTAAGTATTGAGTACTCAGTACCGGGTATTAAGAATATTCAGTATTCCGTCCGGCATCAAGCTGTAAGTATCCAGTATCAAGTATCCAGCATCCAGCATCAAGCATCCAGCATCCAGTATCCAGCATCCAGCATCCAACATCCCCTAAATCGACCTCAGCAATCCTCCATCTATCGGGATATTTGCACCTGTGATATACGAGGAAAAGCCAGATGCCAGGAAGGCAACCAGGTGACCATACTCAGCAGGGTTGCCGAATCTGCCGGCAGGCACTTCCAATATCATTTTAGTTTTATATTCATCCAGTGTTATTCCTTTATTTTCCGCCTGCATACTGTTGACCTCATTCAATCTTTCCGTATCAAAATATCCCGTCAGGATATTATTTACCGTAATTCCCACCGGCGCTATTTCTCTTGCAAGGGTTTTTGACCAGCTTAGCACAGCCGTACGTATGCTGTTGGACAAGACTAAATTTTGAACCGGTTCCCTGACCGTTATGGATGAAAGGTTGATGATGCGCCCGTATTTCGCGGCCTGCATGCCACGTAATGCCTGCATGGTTACGATGCACACCGTTTTAAACAGCAGGTCAAACGACTGCTGGTAATCATCCACCGATTTACTTAATACACCGCCGGCAGAAGGCCCGTTGGTATTGTTTACCAGGATATCTACCTGGTTACGCTGAAACCATTCAGTTATGATGCTTTCAAACTTTCGGAAATCACTAAAATCCACTACCAGATAATTATGTTGCTGCCCTTCGCCAGCGGGTAAAGCAGCTACTACTGCCTGCAATTTTTCTTCGCTTCTCGCCATCAGTGTAACCTCCGCTCCGCATTGTGCCAGTTGAGTGGCGATAGCTTTACCCAGGCCACTGCTGGCGCCGCCTACCAATGCTTTTTTCCCCGTGAGTGATATTTCCATAAGCTCTATTTGTAGTCTTCTCTTACTGGTGAAAATATATCCAATAGCTTGCAATCCGTCAGTGCAATACCGCTATGTGGCACGTGGGAAGGGATGATGGCGATAAAACCTGGCTCATATATATTGACTTCGCCAGCTACCGTTAATTCAAATCTGCCTTCCAATACCTGGCTGGTCTGCTCATGCAAGTGCTGGTGCAGCGGCATAACAGCACCTGCGTCTACTTCCCAAAAAGCAATGGTCATGTTTTCCGTATGGATAAATCTCGCCCGGTATCCTTTTACAATTTCCTTTGGCTGTATTTGCGCTATTTCCCTGTACATATCTAAATTGATATTGATTGTTCAACCCTTAACAACCTGCGTTTGTTGTTTCTTTAATAAACAAGAAATAGTGCTGGTTTGCTCCTACTTCAAAATTCTTCTTGCCATTCTAATCCCGGTAACGATCCCTGTTATCGCGCAACCAATAACTGTAACGCCAATCACGAAAGGAATTATCGTACTTCCGTGAAGGTGCATGATCAGCTTCATTTCTAAAAGTCCTATTAACAGGCCGGTCATTATACCGATGACAAATCCCGCAATGGCATATTGTATTTTCACGATCCAAGATAATAAATAAAGGAATAAATCTGATTTTGTTTTAACTTTCGCACCATTATGAATTTACAATTACTTATACCTGTAGCCTTCAAAAACCTGCAGGCCGACCAGGAAAAAGAGGTCATTATTTTGGCAGGCGATATCGGTGGAACAAAAGCTAATATGCAACTTAGCCGTTTTGCCGGCGGCAAACTGGAAACCATCAAAGAAAGCCGCTACGTAAGCAAGGACTATACTTCTTTTACCGATATTCTTACCAACTTCCTGGAGGACCAGGTATCACCTGATAATATTTGTTTTTCCGTTGCCGGTCCGATCGTGGAAGGAAAAGTCAAGTTTACTAACTTAAGCTGGAACATCGATAGTGAGGAAATTAGCAGGCATGCCGGCAATAAACCTGTCAGTATCCTGAACGACCTGGAATCGACTGCTTATGGCCTGGCTGCGCTTAAGCCAGGGGAATTAAATACACTTTACAAAGGCTCCAATGAAACACCGGGAAATATCGCCATTCTTGCTGCCGGTACTGGTCTTGGAGAAGCAGGGCTATTTTTCGATGGCAGTCATTTTCATCCTTTCGCCACAGAGGGCGGTCATAGCGATTTTGCCCCGCGTAATCCAAGAGATATGGCTGTACTAACTTTCCTGCTTGCCCGGCATGAGCATGTAAGCTGGGAAAGGCTGCTAAGCGGCAGCGGCATTTATACGATCTGGGAATACCTGACACAGGTAGAGAAAAAAGAAAGTCCGACCCCGCTGTTGGAACAAATACAAAAAGACAAGGACCCGGCCATTATCAGTAAAGCAGCGCTTGACGGCAGTTGTGCCGTATGTGTAGAAGCGATCCAAATGTTTGACCGTTACCTCGCCACTGAGGCAGTAAACCTGGTGCTGAAATTAAAAGCTACCGGCGGACTTTATCTTGCAGGCGGTATTGCGCCTAAATTGCTGCCCTTGTTAAATCCGGAAACATGGAAAGGTGTGTTTAATAAAAGTGGGCGGATGAGACAGTTGCTGAACGAGGTATCTGTTTATGTCGTGCTGAACGAGAAGGCGCCTTTGATCGGGGCTGCTTACTATGCTTGCTTAAATATGTAATGAGGTGGAGGCATAAAACAACAAGTAGGAAATCTTACTTTTTAAATTTGGAAATTATCAACATATTAATTTTTGGTACAATATTAGCAAGCATTTTATGAGCTTTATTAATATTTATTCACCAATTACTTTTCATGAAAAATTCCATTTTGTTTTTACTTGTCCTGCTTTGCGGTTTGGCCGCCTGTAATAAAGCAGGTGACGCCATAATAAATCCCCCGGTAAATAAGGTCGACACCCTCGCCACTGCGATCACGGCGGATTTGATCTTAGATGCGAACACGGATTATGTGATCAATGGCCAGGTTTATGTAAAAAATAACGCTTCCCTCACTATACCTGCCGGCGTTACCGTATCAGTGGTTAAAGAGGATGACAGGAGTAATAAAGGAGTATTAGTAATTGCAAAAGGGTCGAAATTATTTGTTAACGGAACGGTTGATAAGCCCGTTGTATTTACTTCGGCGGCTACAACCAAAGCGCCGGGCGATTGGGGTGCAATTATAATACTTGGCAAAGCGCCGATAAATGTTCCTGGAAAAACAGATCATGTAGCAGGTATTGCCATAACCGCCGATACCGAATTTGGTGGCGACCTTTCCGATGACAATTCAGGTTCGATCAATTATTTGCGCGTTGAGTACGCTGGTGGTATTAACCCTGAAAATGAAGATGAATGGGCGTTGGATAAGGTAAGTGGCTTTTCCCTGGAAGGAGTTGGCGCCGGTACCAAAGTAGACAATGTGATGGTTGAACATTCCAATGACGATGGCTTTCAGTTTGTTGGGGGTACGGTAAATGTTACCCATTTGATAGCCTATAACAATGGAGATGATGATTTTGATTTTGACCATGGATACACAGGTAAATTGCAATTCCTGATTTCCTATCGTACCCAGCTTAATTCAGCCCATGCATTGCGGGCCAACGGTATGGAAAGTTACAATGATGAAGTTCCGACAACCAATCCACCACTTACACGCCCGGTCATTTCCAATATGACCATCATAGGGCCACAAGGCGGTGAAGCTTCTAAAACAAATTTGAACCAGGGTGTTTACATCCGGAAAGGAACCAGGTTTTTCATGCAAAACTCGGTTATTGCTGAATATCCGCAGGGTGCGCTGATGCTTTGTCCAAGGACCAAGCCACCGGTTATGACCGATGCCGGTTCCGAGTTCAGGTATAACCTGGTACACAGTGATGACCCGAGCCGTACATTCAGCTATGATAATAGCAGCACGGTAAACGGAGATCCTGAGTTAAAGGCGTTCGCACTGAACAGCGTTAATAATAATAAATTGTTTGAGGCATTGGCCGATCTGAAACTGACAAATATTTACGGCGCCAATGGCCCTGAATTATCGCCGATGGCGGGATCGGATGCTGCCACAGGATCAAATTTTGACGGTATAAACTTTTCTACATTCTTTACCCAGGTTCCCTACCGGGGAGCAGTAGGGCCTGAAAATTGGGCCGCAGCAAGTAATTGGGCCGTGTGGAAATAAAGATAATATCTCAATACATTTAGATAAGCAAAAGCTGCCTCATGGCAGCTTTTGCAATATATTATGATAGGTAAGGATAAATGCTTTTTATATTAGCAGGCGTGGGTGATGTTAGATTACTGCAGCAAATGAATAAACGATTGCTACTCAGCATGCTGTTGTTGTGTCTGCTGACCAACAACCGAAGTAATGCTTTTAGAACTGTTCATCCAAATGACTAGACACTGCATTTTATTTCAACTAACTCTTAGAGGCCAATCTTCGGCTGTTGGTCAGGAGACGCAGCAGCGGCGAGACAGGATAAATTTTCACTTTCATAAGGCAGATGTCTAATACTACTCAATGACGGCTAACCTGTATCAAGACCAGCATCCAGCATCAAAGTATCCAGTATCCAGTATCAATCCGCCAACACCTTTACCATCAGGTTCTTAAAATAAACCTTGCTGTTAGGATCATGTCCCTGTAATGCAAAAGTGCCGTTCGATATTACCTTTAGGGAATCTCCGCCGGCTCGTTTTAAATTTTCCGGCTCAGTGTAATCGACAACCGTTTTATCGTTTATTTTGATGACCACTCTTTTTCCTTGCACCTTCACATATTCGGTGTACCAAACACTGTCTTTTACATAAACTTCTTTTACATCCTGTATGGCGTACAGGCTGCCCGTCCTGCGCCAATCGGTATGTGAATTATTTACCTGGACC
The DNA here is from genome assembly GCA_039916545.1 of Ferruginibacter sp. Classification (GTDB taxonomy): domain Bacteria; phylum Bacteroidota; class Bacteroidia; order Chitinophagales; family Chitinophagaceae; genus Ferruginibacter. The sequence continues at coordinate 6,937 of JBDSLD010000212.1, read as the reverse complement.
TCATATCCCTTTGCCGGCCAGCCTCCCTGCTGGTATGCGGTATGAAAATATATGCCTGAATTAGAACCGGGCATGGTCATGACTTCTGTTTTGAATTCAAAATTTTTAAAGTTGTGGTTGTTTACGTCGCCATCGTAAAATAAATGCGCGGTAGGGCCATGGGCCACGATCATGCCATCCTCCACGGTAAACGTTCCCGCATTGTCGCCAACTTTCCAGTTGGCAAGCGATTTCCCATCGAATAATGGCACCCAGTCAGCCTGGAAATTATTGGCTACAAACCCTGTAACTGAAAGCAGCAAGAGCCCGGCTGCTAAGAAAGATATGAACCTTTTCATTGTCTGTTTTTTAATGAACGAATAATTTTATTATACGAATCTAATATCTTTTGTGAATAGACAGGTCAATAAATTTGATGTTATTGGATTTCAGGATGCCTGCTATTTATAAAATAATTTTGGCCTTTCCGCCGGGCCGGTAGCGAGGTATTGGTTCAAAAAATTCTGTTGCTCCTTTACCCGACCCGAAAGAAGCAATAACCTGCTTTTGATGGCGCCGGTATCATATTGAAAATTTTCCACTGCCTTGCCCATTTGTTCGATTTTTCTTAATGCCGCTGATACTAATCCGGGGATAGGCACCAGCAAATTATTGATCTCGGCATCAGTTTTAAGCGGGGTAAAACGATTGTTACGATATTGAACAAAATCATTAAAAATGTTATTGGCCTGGTTCAGGTCCGACACAGCAGAATTATACAGGTGCATGTCTTTCTCACCATAGATGCCCGCTATTTTCATTTGATTGTAAGCGACCCAGTATTTTTGTCGCTCATTCTCGATCCCCGCCTCTTTAATTCGCCGGTTAGACGCCTCCAGTTGTTGCAAGCTATCCAGTTGAAGAAAAGCTTTTACGGAATCAACATAATTAAAAAGGGGCCTGTCTTTCTTTGAGCGGAAGAGGCCCTTTCCGAATTCATGCTCCATTAACGGGTATTCAAGCAATTGCCAAAGCGGATCAAAAGGAATATGCGATTCGATAAATTCCGACGGACCTATCAGAAAAAACCTGTTATTGCCCCGGCTGTCGCTATCCCAGGTAGGATCGCATAAGAACCACTGCTGTTGCACATTTACCGCGCACCAGCTATGCCCCGCCCTGTTGACATAGCCATTATTCCTGGTATATCCGTTTACAACAAATGCCGGAATGCCTGTTTTGGAAACTATACCGGTAAATAAAGCCGCGTAATTTTCACAAACACCCCTCCTTCTCCTTAAAGTAGCGGATATTTTCTCTTCCTGCTCCAGGCTCCAGTTGATAGGGAACATGCTGTCGGTGTCATACCTGATATTAGTAGTGACCCAGGTGTAAATGGCGCGTGTTTTTTCGAGGTCCGTTTTAAAATTTAATTGCATGTAACTGGCAATGGAATCGGCGGAGTAAGTTTTTGCCGTCGGGATGCTGAGCGCCCTTCGGTCAACCCATGTTAAGTCACTAAAACCCTGCCCCTTTACAATTGAACTGCAGCAAATATATAAGCATATAAACAGCAACGCCTTCATATTTTAAAATTATTACAATAAGTATCAACAGAAAGATAAAATTTACGATAATCAGCCAGGTAACACCTTTTCGCTTGTTCTTTTTCTTTGACCCGCCGGCCGTCTTATATGATCTGCACGACCAAATAACAATTTTCTATATCGGTTTGTTGAGTAGCTGCAGACTGTACTTTTTATCCCCGGTAACGTGTTGGTCAGTGGCCATTTCCAAAACATTGTGTGCAATTCCCTCATTATTTTATAATTTCATTCAACTTAAAAAATATTCATGTCTCACCGCTCCATAATTGTTTTCCCTGATGATACAGCCCAGTCGATCACGGACGCCATTGATTCCGCGCAATCGTCACTCAGGATAAAAATGTTCCTTTTTTCAGCGCCTGTGATAATTGACGCAGTGATCAGGGCAGAGAACCGCGGGGTAAAAGTGCGGGTAATGTTAAACCCGGCACGCAGGAACGGCGAGGAAGAAAATGAGGCAACTAGAAAAATACTGGAGCGGACAGCCATTGAAGTAAAAGACAGTAATCCGAAATTTGGCCTTACGCATGAAAAATCAATGGTGGTGGATGATCGCCTTGCTTTTGTAAATTCGCTCAACTGGGAAATTAAAAATCTTACCCAGACAAGAGATTATGCAGTCCTAACCAAACATCCGCATGAAGTGCAGGAGATCATGACCTGCTTCGATGCTGATTGGGACCGGCAGGATTTTGACAGCGGTGAAAATGCCCGCCTTATCTGGTGCAATGGAAATGGAAGAGCAAGGATAGCACGATTTATCGATGAAGCAAAACATACCCTTTTTGTACAGAATGAAAGATACCAGGATATGGTGATTATTGAGCGGCTGGTCCGTGCAGCCAACCGGGGTGTAGAAGTGCATGTTATGGCCCGGGCGCCGCATTCATTAAAAAAGGAAAAATTACTGGAAGGAGTCGGTGGCCTGCGCATTATGCATGATGTCGGCATCAAAGTCCATAAGCTCAGGCACCTGAAATTGCATGGGAAAATGCTCCTTTCAGATTATGACCGGGCAATAGTCGGCTCAATCAACCTGGCACCTGGCAGCTTCGATGACCGGCGTGAACTGGCCATAGAAGTGGATGACCTTGAAATAGTGGAGCGGTTGAGGACAGTCGCCAACCAGGATTGGGAAAATTCTCACAAGCTGGACCTTACCGATGCTGGACTTTTTGAAGACTTGAAAAACAGGCTGGAGGAATCAGGTGAGCTTGTGCTGGGGAAGAAGAGGCGGGAGAAGTGAGGATGGTGGAGACTGGATGCTGGATGCTTGATTCTGGATACTGGATACTGGATGCTGGATGCTGGATGCTGGATGCTGGATATTTGAATGCTGGATTCCTTGAATTTATGAAATTAATATTCTTTTTATTTCTTGGTGTTAACTGCTTTGCACAGAGCCGTATTTTGCTCAAAGCCGATCGTGTTTTTGATGGAGAGTCGATGCATGTTGGCTGGTCCGTACTGGTAAAGGGTGACAGGATTGAAGCCGTCGGATTGATCACAGCTGTTCCGGCAAATACTACCGTTATTTCTATACCCGGCGCTACACTCCTGCCTGGATTAATTGAGGGGCACTCGCACTTATTCCTGCATCCTTATAATGAAACTCCGTGGGATGAACAGGTGCTGAATGAAAGCAGGGCAGAACGCACTGCAAGGGCAATCAATCATGCCAGGGCAACTTTAATGGCTGGCTTCACAACTGTAAGGGATCTTGGAACAGAAGGAGCTATGTATGATGATGCGGCCCTGAAAAAAACTATTGAAAAAGGCATTGTACCAGGCCCGCGAATGATCGTCGCAACGCGCGCCATTGTAGCCAGGGGAACTTACGGGCCCAAAAGTGATAATCCCGATATCAATTATCCGCAGGGAGCTGCCGAAGTGGGCAACCTTGCCGAACTGCTTAACGAGGTACGCATACAAATCGGCAAAGGTGCGGATTTGATTAAAATATATGCTGATTACCGTTGGGGAAAAAATAAGGAAGCTGCACCAACTTTTACAATTGAAGAATTAGCCGCTGCCGTAGCTGTTGCCAATAGCGGCGGACGGCAGGTAGTAGTGCACGCAGGATCAGCCGAAGGAATGCGGCGCGCCATCCTGGCCGGTGTAAGTACGATCGAGCACGGCGACAACGGCACGCCGGAAATATTCGCCTTAATGAAGGAAAAGAAGGTCGCCCTATGCCCTACTATCAGTGCTGGAATTGCTGTGGCTAATTACAAAGCTGCAGAAAAAGGCATGGCCGTGGATAGTTCGGCTATCAATCAAAAGAAGAAAACTTTCAGGATGGCAATGCAGGCAGGTGTTACTATCTGCATGGGCGGCGACGTGGGCGTTTTTAGTCACGGAGATAATGCAAGAGAAATGGAGTGGATGGTAAAATATGGAATGTCGGTAATTTCAGTTTTAAGATCCGCTACATCGGTAAATGCCGATGTTTTTGGCTACACAGATGAAATCGGAAGACTACAAAAAGGCCTGCTGGCAGATATAATAGCCGTCGACGGCGACCCATCAACAGATGTTTCTTTGGTAAAAAAGGTGATATTGGTGATGAAAGGCGGAGTAATTTACAAATCACCGGAAACAATAAAAAAGTAAAGAACCAATATCGTATCAAGTGTCCAGCAACAAAGTATCCAGTATCAAGCATCAAGCATCAAGTATCAAGCATCCAGTATCCAGCATCCAGCAGCCCAATTCCCAATTATTTCACCCCAAGATTAACCAAAAATTTAATTCCGGACATGTAATACCAATCCTTAACCTTTGAGTTTCCTCTTCTCGTTCCCTCGATCGGCCTGTTGTTGGCACTAAGTTGCCTGTTGGCCAATTCTGCCGCTATTCGTCCTCTTTCTAACTGTAAGGTTTGAGGATTTACATAATTTGTGCTTACGTCATCCAGGTAATCTGTCAATAAATAACGCCCGCCAATTTCGTACGCCACTTCGTACTTGTCATTTATTTTCCATTTCCACCCGGCGCCCAACGGAATACAAAACTGTGTAAGGGAATACATTTTTTTATCCGGGTATTCTGCCAGGCCCTGCCCCTCTGTACCCAACGACCGCAGGTAAGTTTTCCGGTTATTATTATCGCGGGTGTAAGGATCAAAGAGAAATACACCAACCCCACCAAACAAATAAGGAAAGGCGTGAAATAATTGAGGATCAAGGATATTTAGTTCCATTCCCAGGTTTGCTTCCAGTATATAAGTTTTGAAATTCAGGTTGCGGTCCTTTAAGATTTGTACTTTATTGTATTTATCATTACCCGAAATCCTGCCATATCCAAGACCGCCACGTATTATAATGTATTCGCCAGGCAGTACATATTTCAAGTTGACACTAAGGGACGGGCCCATGGTTCTGAACGACAAGGGCCGCCGCGTCAGATCACCATTGTAACCGGAGACTCCAGCCATTACTTCGGCCTGCCATTGCTGGGCAAGACAACAATTTGAAAAAAAAATAAAAATACCCAGAAAGAACTTCATAAACGTTTTGGATTAATTTGCTAATGAGAAATACTCTTGGCAGTTACGAAGGAAATTTGGACCACATGGCAATAAGGGCTAAACAATGACTGCTTAAATAGTTAACAAATAGAATGCCATGTTAGTCTAAAAGTTAATAGCCCGCGGGCATTCAATAATAAGCAATTTCCTGGTTAGTAGAAGCAAGTTAATGAATTTTAAAATAAAAGAATTGCAGATCATCTTCAATAATTGTCGATAAATTTAAGCCCTCAATTTATACGAAAAACGATTCGTTTGCTGCCTGTGTACTAAATTTCGCCCAGCGAACCATGGTTTATTTAAGTTCATCAATATTGACAATATGATTTCAACAGGCAAAAAAAGCTTTTTCCTTGTGCTGATGAGCACGCTGGTGCTTTATACAAACGCACAAAATAAAAAAGCGGTTTACTGGCTGACGACCGCTGATAAGTCCGTTTTATTTAAGCAGCAGCCTGGAAGCCTGGTGTTCAAAAAGCAGCACAATGCCTATCCGACAATCATTGTAGATGAAAAGCAACGCTACCAGTCTGCCGATGGTTTTGGCTTTGCCTTAACCGGCGGTAGTGCACAACACATTATAAAGATGAGCGATGCTGCGAGGGCCGCCTTGCTTAAAGAACTATTTGCTTCTGACGGTAATAATATTGGCATCAGTTATTTGCGGTTAAGTATCGGCGCATCCGATCTCAATGAGAAGGTATTTTCTTACGATGATCTGCCGGAAGGAGAAACGGATGTTGAAATGAAGAAATTCAATCTTGGTCCTGACCTGGCAGATGTAATTCCTGTGATGAAGGAAATATTGCCCATAGTGACGGGTATAAAAATATTAGCTTCTCCCTGGAGCCCTCCGGTTTGGATGAAAACGATCCCTGATACCCGCGGCGGTCGCCTGAAACCTCAATATTACAATGCCTACGCCACTTATTTTGTAAAATATATAGCGGCAATGAAAGCGGAGGGCATTATCATCGATGCGGTTACGGTCCAAAACGAGCCGCTCCATCCGGGAAATAATCCAAGCTTACTAATGCCCGCACCCGATGAGGCAGACTTTATTAAAAACCATTTAGGGCCTACTTTTAAAGCCGCCAATATCAAAACAAAGATCATTTTGTATGACCACAATGCAGACCGGCCAGACTATCCTATTACCATCCTGGATGATCCGGAAGCGAAAAAATTTATCGATGGCTCCGGCTTTCATCTTTACGGCGGAGATATAGAGGCCCTGAGCGAAGTACACGATGCACACCCGGATAAGAACCTGTATTTTACAGAGCAGATGGTAGTTGACCGGCCGGATATGGCAGGAATGAACATTGCTTCGCCAGTGAAGCGGGTGATAATCGGGGCAACCCGAAACTGGTCGAGAAATGTAATTTTATGGAACCTGGCGGCAGATCCGGAAAACAGACCTTTTACCGACCGCGGCGGCTGTGAATCCTGCCAGGGCGCCGTTACAATTGATGGCGATAATGTAACGCGCAACCTTGCCTTTTATGTAATGGCGCACGCTTCAAAATTTATAAGGCCAGGTTCTATCCGGATTGGTTCGAATACACTTGATTCGCTTTCCAATGTAGCTTTTAAGACGCCGGACGGAAAAAGGTTCGTGCTGGTAGCAAACAACAGCCGGTCAGCACAAATATTTAATATTTTTTTCAATGGCGAGATGATCAGTACAAAATTGCCGCCTGGTGCTGTGGCCACCTATACCTGGTAACCCTGCATCTCTTATCGAATCAAATCTTTAACACATCGTATATGCTATATCGGTCAACACCGGCAAAACGGTCTTCATTTTATACCCGTCATT
>JBDSLD010000211.1:0-9904 GCA_039916545.1 Ferruginibacter sp. | reverse complement strand
TGTTTTTACGGAAGTGGCTCCTGCTGCTGCCTGGGCACCTTCAGCCTTTGGCTGTAACGTCCGTATATACTGAACTATCTGCCAGCGCTGTTTTCTGCTAAGTTGGGGAGCATAGCTTCCCATCAGGTTTTTTCCGTAATTAATGGAGTGATACATTGTTCCGTCAGCCATTGCCACATAATTAGGCAAAGTAAGATTGGCAATACCACCAATTTTTCCTGAAGTGCTGATCGGGCCATCTCCTTTAGCGCCTGCCCCGTGGCATATGGCACAATTAATATTGAATAACCTGGCTGTCTCAAGACTGTCTTTGCCAACCAGCGGTGGTAATGGGTTTTTTACCTGGGCGCTCATGATATAACCCGCCGAATCATTTGGTATGGTATAAGGAAACATTTCTCCTACCCCGATCGTACCATCAACAGGTTTCCTGTTATAATAGATCTTGTCTCCCGGATTTTTTTGATCTGTTGTAAAAAGAGTAGAGTCTAAAGGTGCATAAGTCTCAACCGCACGGCTATAAGCCATATCCGGCATATAAACCCTTCCAGGATGGCGCTTGTTTTCACAACCGGTCATTACAGTATAACCTGCAACTGAAAGTAATAAAATGATTATGGTAGTATTTTTTTTCATTCTGTTTATTTTTTCTCAAAACCCCTTTTACCGGGTGGGATTTCAAGAACTTTTAAATCAAATTAACCGGGTTATTTCTTCTCTTTCCCAGTGATTTATCTAAACCAATCCGGAGAAAAAAGAATTGGATCAATATCCTTTTTCTGGCTCACCATATAACTTTTGTTCCCTGTCGTACCGGCCTATCCACCAACCAGTCTCGGCGCTTTGAATATTTACTTCCTTAGCACCCGCTTTTTGCAAAAATGCCTCAACTTCCACGTCATTGGTTTTATCTGTACATTCTATGGCCATTACAAACAAATCGTCTGTGGCTCTCAGGTGAAAATGATGCTTTTTTATAAAAGGCGACAGCTGGCACAAATAACAAAAAGTAAGTACCATTCCGACTGCAGCAAATAAAACTGTCAGCTCAAATGTAATAGGCACCCAGGCAGGCAATGCCAAATGAGGCTTTCCCCCGATATTCAGTGGCCAGTCTTTTGTGAACACCCAGGTCATACAGGTAAGAGCCGTAGTAGTTCCGGTAATGCCGTATATAAAACCAGCTGTATGCAAACTTGTTTCTCTCAAACCCAACGCATGATCCAGGCCGTGAACAGGAAACGGAGTGTACACATCGTGTATCTTGTATCCCGCCCGGCGAACATTTTTCACCGCCGGAAACAATACCGCCTCATCATCAAAACATCCCACAACAAATTTTTTAATTCCTCCAGCCATAAATTTTAACTTTTAATCTACCCCTTTAACAGGCTTGATTTTTAAAAAATGTATACTTTTTCAGTCGATAGCTCCAGGCATTTTACCCGGCAGGAGCAAGCTCCTAATGCGCATGTTCTACTTCGTCCAGATAAAATTTCTCAGCATCGGATTTCTCAATATCCGTCATTTTGTGTTTGTAATTTTCACCGCTGGTCTTCAATACAGCCTTAATTTCCGCTACTGCAATTACCGGGAAATATTTAGAGAACAAGAAGAAGCAGGTAAAGAATAAACCAAAGGTCCCGAGATAAAATCCAATTTCCCAGATGGACGGGCTGTAGTAAGTACTCCAGGAAGATGGCAGGTAATCCCTGTAGGTAGAGGTAACGATAATTACAAAACGCTCATACCACATACCAATATTTACAATAATGCTCATAAAGAAGGTAAAGGCAATATTCCTTCTGAGTTTTTTAAACCAAAACATCTGCGGAGATACCACATTACAAAACATCATCAGCCAGTAGCTCCATCCATAAGGACTGAACAAGTTAGCCCTGTTTTCTTTAAACGCGTACCATTCGTACGGATTTTGACCGTACCAGGCGATAAATAATTCAGTGATATACGCAATCCCTACAATAGAACCGGTAAGAACAATTACTTTGTTCATGGCCTCAATGTGGCCAAGTGTAATGTAGTCCTGAAGGGCAAATACTTTTCTTAAAATGATCAGTAGTGTTTGCACCATCGCAAATCCGCTGAAGATAGCGCCCGCTACAAAGTACGGAGGGAAAATAGTAGTATGCCAGCCCGGAACGACTGAAGTTGCAAAATCGAAGGATACAATAGTGTGTACTGACAATACAAGTGGTGTACTTAAACCAGCCAACACCAATGATAAACTTTCATGGCGTTGCCAGTGCTTGGTGCTACCTGACCAGCCAAAGGCAGCGATGCCGTATAATAATTTACGAAGTTTCGTTTTGGCTCTGTCGCGCACTGTTGCCATATCAGGTATTAAACCTGAATACCAGAATAATAATGATACGGTAAAATAAGTTGATATTGCAAATACATCCCACAGCAGAGGCGAGTTAAAATTAACCCAAACCGGTCCGCGTGAATTCGGGTAAGGCATGATAAAGAAGGCGAGCCAAACACGGCCCATGTGCCAGATCGGGAACTGGCCGGCGCACATTACCGCAAAAATTGTCATAGCTTCAGCGGCACGGTTCACACCTGTTCTCCAACCTTGCCTGAACAGCAACAGGATCGCAGAGATAAGCGTTCCGGCATGACCGATACCTACCCACCATACGAAGTTGGTGATATCCCAGCCCCAGCCGATTGTTTTATTAAGGTTCCATTGGCCCACACCATAAGTAACTTCCCTGTAAATACTATACACACCAAATAGCAGTAACCCAACACTGATGTAAAAACCAATGTACCACAAACGGCTTGGTTTCATTTCGATGGGGCGTATGATATCTTCCGTTACCTGGTGATAATCCTTGTTACCATCCACCAGAGGCTCCCTGATCTGTGATTCGTACTTTAATAATGACATATATTTTCAGCTTTAAGGCATTTATTCAAATAAATGACCTTCGTTGTTTATTTTATATACAACCTTTATTCTTACTTATCATTTGCATATTCATAGATTGAACTTAATCCAATGAATTTTATGCAGGTGTTTTTTCTTCTTTGATTCCTTCCATTTCAACGTGCTCCGATTCTTTCTCATTGGTTACGTTCCTGTCTGTGTTCTTGATTTTAGCCAGGTAACTAACATTTGGCAGCACGTGCAATTGCTCCAGTACGTAGAAGTTCCGGTGCTTTTGTTCCACATGCCTTATCTTATACACTTCACTTTCTTTGTCATTTACATTTCCGAACTCGATCGCATTTGTAGGACAAGCCTGCATACAGGCAGTCTTTACATTTCTTACCAGGGAAGGGTCGCCAGCTTTTTTAGCTTCCAGTTTACTATCCTGTAACCTTTGAACGCAGAAAGAACATTTTTCAATTACCCCCCTTGAACGAACCGTAACATCCGGGTTTAGCACCATCCTTGTCAGGTTATCATTCATCTGCATAACAGACTCATTCATATAGCCCTGTTCAACCATCGGGTTCTGGTTATCCGGGAAACTATCCGCTCCGGAAAAATCCAACCAGTTAAAGCGACGTACTTTGAAAGGACAGTTATTGGCGCAATATCTTGTACCGATACAACGGTTATAAGTCATTTGGTTTAATCCTTCTGTGCTGTGGTTGGTAGCTGCAACCGGACAAACGTTTTCACAAGGCGCATTGTCACAGTGTTGGCATAACATAGGTTGGAACACTACATCAGGGTTGTTCATATCGCCGGTAAAATACCGATCCATACGCAACCAGTGCATTTCGTGGTATCTCGACACCTGTATTTTACCAACTACGCTTACATTATTTTCGGCAGTACAGGCAATTATACACGCACTGCAACCGGTACAGGTACTTAAATCGATGCTCATTCCCCATTTAATACCTGGTTTAATGTAATCTGGGTAAATGGTTGCGTCCGTCACATAGTTCTTACCACCTGAAGCCGCGATCAATGCTTCTCTTTCTTTGGTAGCTTCCTCCAAAACATGCTCAGGATCTTCTACGAATTTTTTTAACGAGCCTTCATAAATAACCGGACGGCTTTCTGAAGAACCGTGCACCTGCGTTTGCGCAAGCATATAAGTGTTATCAGCGTTCTTGATGTCCGCTCCTGCAGAATACCTGAATCCCGTTCCGTCAAAACTAACGAAGGGGTAAATGTTTTTACCTGCCCCGTTGGCCGATCTTCCTATATTTTCAGCTGTTTTATCTTTATTAGCGCTTTGCCTTCCGTACCCTACAGCTACCGCGACCACATTTGGATGAATACCTGGTAAAATCAGTATAGGTAATTCAAGTGATTTCCCGTTTACGGTGATGGTTACCGTCGGTTTTTCAGGATGTACTTCATATCCATCTCCGTCATGCTGGCTATTAATTACATCGATACCGACGATCGCCTTTGCCATAGCCGGGCTCATTAACGCATAGTTATCCCAGGTTACTTTTGAAATAGGATCGGGCAATTCCTGCAACCATGGGTTATTAGCCTGGCTACCATTACCCATTGAAACTTTTTGATAGATTGTCAGTTCGTAATTGCCGGCAAATTTTGTTGCAGTAATCTTTGCAGCCGCGGAGGCAACTCCGGCATTGTTGAATGTGCCGCCAACAGCTGTCATTGCAGCCGGCTCAACTACGCCATTCTGCAAAGCAGTATCAAATGCATCCTGGCTTCCTAACTTTTCTATCCAATAAGCTTTGAAATAAGTTTCATATGCAACCGGGTTACCTGTAAGTTTTAACAGGGAGGTTTCGAAAGCCCTCGTTTTAAATAAGGGGTTAATGGTAGGTTGTAAAAGGCTTATATAGCCTGTTTTGGGTTCAGCGTCACCCCAGCTTTCCAGCCAGTTATGGGCAGGAATACTATATTTACACAGTTCTGTAGTTTCATTCATTGTTGCATTGAAAGAAACTGTGACCGGTACTTTTCCTAATCCATCTACGAACTTTTTACTATCATAATAAGTATAAACAGGATTGGTTGCATGAATCAATAAAGCGCCGACCGAACCGGCATTCATATCTTCAACAAGTTTCACCATATCAGCATCAATGCCCGCGCGGTAATTTGAACTCACGGACCAGTTGATGGTTTTGCCATTTGCACCAATTGCTTCATTGATGGCATTTACTATTATCTGAAGATTGACATCATTACTGCCGCATACTACCAGTGACTCGCCTTTATTTGCATTTAATAAACCGGCAACAGCTTCAATCCCTTTGTTCAATGCTGCATCAGCAAGGGTCGGAGCTGTAACGGCGCCGCCTAACTTTGCTAATAGAGCCAAGGCAACAGCACCTTTTTCAGAAGGCTTGTGCATATACCTGTCGTCCGCATTACTTCCGGTAAGACTTAATGAGCTTTCAAAATGAATATGCCTGCTCATTGTAGGTTTTTCCCCCTTTATTCGCCTGTTACGTGCGTACTGGCTGGTAAATTCTATTGGGCTTAACCAGGTGCCTAAGAAATCGGCTCCTAAACTGACGATTACTTTGGCATTGTCAAAATGATAAGACGGCAGAACGCGCTTGCCGTAGCAGGCTTCGTTTGCCAACAGCATTCCACTGTAGCTAACTGCATCGTACTGGACGTGCCGGCTGCCGGCATTTTTGGCCAAAAATTCAGCGATGATCTTTAATGTAGTTGGCGAACTAATGGTTGAAGTAAGCAATACGACCGGCTTTCCGCCTAACCCGTTCATTGCATCACCTATAATTTTATCAAATGCTTCAAAAGTTGTTACTTCTTTAAAATCCGCACCCACTTTTTGCATTGGATAACGCAGGCGGGTAGTGTCATACAGGTCTAAAACGGAGGCCTGAACCAGTGCGCTTGTTCCTCCGCCGGTGATAGATGACTTTTCGTTTCCTTCTAATTTGATAGGCCTTCCGTCCCTTTGTTTTACTATTACAGAAGTAACATCACCTTCATTAACAAATGTAGATGCATAATAATTGGACACACCCGGTGTTACATTGTCAGGTTTTTGCAAATAGGGAACTACATTACGAACCGGCATTTCGCAGCTTGCAGCCAAAGTAGCTGCAGCAGTGCTAAAACCAAGGTATTTAAGAAAATCCCTGCGGGGAGTTTTGGCATCTAAAATTCCTTTATCATCAAGGTCTTCCAACGGCAATAACTCTTCCTTAAATTCCTTTTCCGTCGTTTGCTGAAAAGCCTCCGACTGATTTAACTCTCCAAAATTTTGCCAGTACTTTTTTTCCATAATGCTAAATAATGTGCTAATATGCTAATGTGATAATGTGCTAATCTTTAGTTCTGAAAGCTTGTTCTTAAGTAGATATTCAACTGGCTAATTAGCACATCAGCCAATCAACTTATATTAATAGTGGCATTTTTGACACTCTGTTCCACCAATTTTTTCGACGGTTACGCTATCCATTTTACCGGCTTTAATATCATTGTGAAACTTCTCGTAAATACTGTAGAATTTGTTGCCTTCACCAGTGCCTTTATTGTAGAAATCAACTTTGGTTTCCCGGTGACAGTTAACGCACCATCCCATGCTAAGCTCTGCAAACTGGTAAACTTCAGGCATTTCCTGGATATTACCATGGCAAGTCTGGCAATTTTGTTTGCCCACTTTTACGTGTTGACTATGATTAAAATAAACATGATCGGGGAGATTGTGGATCTTTATCCATTCGATGGGCTTGCCGGGTTTATCATATTTTTTTGAATCAGGGTTCCAGCCTGCGTAAGAATATAATTTCTGTATTTCAGCTGTACCATTTACCTGCAGTCCGTTTTCTTTAAAAATGGGTTCCCCTTTGTATTCTTTTATTCCCATATGGCAATTCATACAGGTAGTTACTGAAGGCACATTGGCGTGTTTGCTATCCTGGGCGCCGCCATGGCAGTAGAGACAGCTGATCTGGTTAGTGCCAGCATGTACTTTATGAGAAAAATAGATAGGTTGTTCTGGCTGGTATCCTTTCATTCGTCCTAAACCCATAGCTGCACTGATCGTCATATAACCACCGAAACAAAATACTACTAAAATAATTATCATCAGATAGCTCTTATTACGGTAAAAAGGTACCGGTTCAGCCCGGAAAATCCCTTCTTTTTCATCAGATAATTTACGTAAGCTACTGTTAACCTGTAATAAGGTCAGGGCGATTACTGCCAATATAAGTGTGAGTATCCCGAATAATAAGGAGTTGTCATCTGCCGGAGCATCTTGTCCCACCGGAGTTGTTGTGGGAGGCGCTTTGTATGCATCTGCGTAATCTAAAATAGCAGTTATTTCTTCAGCCTTCAGATTAAACTGGGTCATCCTGGAACCGTACTTTGCTAAAAGACCTTTAGCATAAGGATCGGTTTCCAACATTGTATTTACGTTGTTGACCCATTTAAGTGCCCAATCTTTAGAAGGCTCTCTTTTGCGTGCACCTTGTAGTGCAGGGCCCGTAAAATCTTCCAATGGTTTATGACAGTTGGCACAGTTGGCTTTAAACAATGCTTCCCCATCAGCGGCAAAACTTGTATTAGTAAAAGAAACCAATGCAATAAACAGAAAGGTAGCTAAGGTGTTAAAGATTTTTCTATTGGGACTCATACAGTTGAAAACGGGTGTCTGGTGAGGAAAAATATCCTTCTATGGGTGCAAAAATAAGTCAGGATATTGACATAATACTAACATTTATAAAAAAAATTTTCTCAAGCCTGGCTTGATTTTCAGCGGATTGTTACATTTCTCATATATCGATTGTCATAAATTTGTCAACGAATTATCAATAGCTTCTTTTTTGATTTCGACTTATTATTTCACGAATTTTTAGCACACTTTTGCGTAATGTTTGGAAAACTAAAACAACGGTGGCAGGTAAATGGCATCGACCTGTTACTGATCATTTGCACTTTTGCATTAGGGGGAAGCCTTTGCGGTTTGGCAGGTAGAAAATTATTAGGACTTACCGGCATGGACAAAGGCGCATTATGGGTGATACTATATATAGTATTAATAACCTTGCTTTGGCCTTTTTGTGTTTTATTGATCAGCATCCCATTTGGGCAATTTTCATTTTTCGTAAAATATTTAACCAAAATCTGGGAACGAATGAGCGGTAATAAAAAATCAACGATAGCAGTGGCTATTTTTGCCAGCGGTGCAGGCAGTAATGCTGAAAAAATTATAGAGCAGATGTTAAAATCGCGTGATGCCGGCAGCGGCAATTTCCGGGTTGATTTGATCGTTTGTAACAAGCCCGGAGCCGGTGTGATTAAAATTGCTGAGAAGTACAATATCGACACGCTATTAATAAATAAAGAGAAATTTTTTGACGGAGACGGTTATGTAACTGAATTACAAGCGCATGGAATTCAATTTATTGTATTGGCGGGTTTTTTATGGAAAGTGCCTGTTTCTTTAATAAGGGCCTATCCAAATAAGATCATCAATATCCACCCGGCTTTATTGCCGAAATATGGTGGAAAGGGCATGTATGGAGATAAGGTTCACCAGGCTATCATCGCGGCGGGAGAAAAAGAAAGCGGGATCACTATCCATTATGTGGATGAAATTTACGACCATGGCAACATAATTTTCCAGGCAAATTGCGCCATCGACGAACATGATTCGGCAGAAATGCTGGCTCAAAAAATCCATTTGCTGGAGCACAGGCATTATCCTGAAGTAATTGAGAATCTGCTTAAAATGCAAAATAGCCGTTAAAAGGCAAGCCTGGTCACTGAAACATAATTTGTTCACGTAATATTGCAACGGTAAACCATACTGCCTGTATCAGCTAATAAAAATATATTGTGTTGTTCTTTTCCTGTTTTTTGCAGGGGAGTCAGTAATGGGTCAGTTTACCGTTAGTGGTACTGTATACGATTCTACCAGAATTATCCCTGTGCCGGATGTGTTGGTCAAAAGCGGCATTGGTACACAGACGGTTACAGATTCAACCGGCCACTATGAAATTGTTACCAATGACAGAGATTCACTCACTTTTATTTATCATAATAAACCCACTGCCAAATTTGCCGTAAAGCAGATACCTAAAACTGAAAGTTTCGATATTTCATTACACGTAAGAGTAACTGAAAAGTTTCAAACTATGAAGGAGGTTAAGGTCTACACCAAAAACTATAGGCAGGACTCTATCGAAAACAGGCGGTATTACAATAAAATTTTCACATATGAAAAGCCGGGCGTTTCTTCATCTATCAACCCAGGCACAGGTTCAGTTGGAATGGACCTGGATGAATTTATTAATATTTTCCGGTTTAAACGAAATAAGCAGTTACGGAAAATGCAGGACCGGCTGCTGGAACAAGAACAGGAAAATTATATAAAATATCGCTTTAATAAAATTGCTGTTAAAAGGATCACCAGGCTTGAAGGAGCCGATCTTGATAATTTCATGGCACTTTACAAACCCGATTTTGAGTTTACGCAAACTGCCAATACCGTAGATTTTTACCAATACATCTTAACGGCGTCCTACCAGTTTAAAAGAGACTTACAGATGAAGAAAAATAAAGCAGCCAATCCATAATCTTTTTATAAATTGCCGGAAGGAAGGGCGTGAAGGTAGAAGGTGGAAGGTTCGCCAAACTTGCTACAATTTTATTATTCCGCCGCAAACCATTTGCCCTACTTTACTTTCTTAAATAGTGTTTGTAAGAAAACGCTGAAAACCTTTACAGACAATGGATTGTGGAAATTTTTCTTGTTGAATATTATTAATCTGAAACTAAAGAAATGGCCTAAAATAAAATATTACTGATCTGTTTAATAAAAAGCATTTAAGTGTGGCCACTATTTGATCTGCTACATCAGTAACCGGGTTAGCTGCCTTTCGTTGGTTCGGTTCCGATGAAATCGGAATTGAAAAAATGCGCAGCCTATTTTTTCAAAGAAGCAAAAAC
>JBDSLD010000210.1:0-6555 GCA_039916545.1 Ferruginibacter sp. | reverse complement strand
TAAGGTGGTAATAACAGGAGATACGGACCTGAAGCAAAATTTTTACACGGCGATGTACCACGCTTTTATATCGCCAACTACCTATATGGACGCGGACGGAAATTACAAGGGGCTGGATCAGAATGTTCATAAAGCAGGTGGCTTTACTAATTATACCACTTTTTCTTTGTGGGATACTTACCGGGCGCTCCATCCTTTATTCAATATGCTGCAGCCAAAACGAAATGGGGATATGGTGCAATCAATGCTGGCCCATTACAACCAGAGTGTTCAGCACATGTTGCCGGTATGGTCGCATTACGCCAATGAGAACTGGTGTATGTCTGGTTACCACAGTGTTTCTGTAGTGGCAGATGCCATTGTAAAAGGCAATACACCTTTTGATGCCAATAAGGCGCTGGACGCCTGTATCACTACTTCACTCCATAGAAATTTTGATGGACTGGGTTCTTATATCGATAAAGGATATGTGCCTGCGGAAATGAGTGGCTCGTCCGTATCTACTACACTTGAGTATGCATATGATGATTGGTGCATTGCACAGGCAGCAAAGAAACTGGGCAGGACTGACGTGTATGAAACCTATATAAAACGGTCCGAAAACTTCAGGAATGTATATGATCCATCGATCGGGTATATGCGGCCTAAAATGAATGATGGTTCTTTTAAAAAAGAATTTGATGTGTTAAGTACCAATAACCAGGGTTTTATAGAGGGCAATGCCTGGAACTTTAGTTTGTTTGTACCGCAGGACCCGGCAAGCCTGATTACTTTAATGGGCGGCAAAAAGCCATTCGTACGCCACCTCGACTCCTTGTTTACCATGCATCTTCCGGATAAATTTTTCGCTGAAACAGAAGACATTACCCGCGATGGGATCATTGGTAATTACGTGCACGGCAACGAGCCGTCGCACCATGTAGCCTACCTGTACAACTGGACGGATGATCATTGGAAAACGCAGGAACGGATACGGATGATCATGAAAAAAATGTATGCCGCCAGGCCAGACGGCTTGGGGGGAAATGATGATTGCGGACAAATGAGCGCCTGGTACATTTTCAGCGCGCTGGGTTTTTACCCGGTGGCACCCGGCTCCGACCGATACTCATTGGGTAGTCCATCGGTTACCACAGCCAGCCTTCAGTTAGAAAATGGGAAGACTTTTGAGATTCAATCAGTCGGCCAGGGAGATAAAAATGTCTATGTAAAAAAAGTAGACTTGAACGGCAAGCCTTTAAGCAGGCTATATATCACTCACCAGGAAATAATGGACGGAGGAAAATTGGTTTTTTATATGAGTGCGAAAAGATAAGCAATAGACATGGCGACATTGTCGATACATGGAACGGTATATTCTAATCACCCGCTGTTGTAATTATCCTGAGAAGAGACCCTGGTTAATATAGCTGGTAGAAAAAGGACATTAAAATCAAGCCGAATACAAATCGCTTTTTTTCTTTATAAGTTTTGAATAAAAGCTATAAACGTGACAACCTGCGCAAAAACCAACAAAGGATTCCAGCAGAGCGAAGGTGGCCATTACCAAAGCAGCTATGAGGGAAACCACGGGTAATTGAAAGACAAGAAACAGCATAATAACAAAGGAAAACAAGAAACCAATTTTTGCTGCAAACCTTTTAGGCGCCTGGTCCGTAAGTTTTGGCTGAATGGAAAAAATAGCAATTAGCTTGTCGCTTAGAAAATTTAGCGGGCTGTACTTTCCGAGTTTAAAACCACGAACAAAAAAATCAATCAGCAGGAAAATGGGTATGGCCAGAAAATTAGTAAATAAAAAAATAACCATAAGTACAAATACACTGCCGGCGGTTATCCTGGCTTTGTTTCCGTTGATCAAAACAAAGTCTACCGGGCATTCGATACTATTATTGGCCATGGTTTTTATTGATTTTAAATAGCTTATTTTTCTTTTAAGAGGTTGTCGATCGTCTCTTCAAATTCTTTTTTGTAGGCAATGTAATGAACACCTGTAGCAGGTCCGTTAAAGCCTGTGTCCAGCTTTCTTATTTTACCGTGTTTGTCGATAATGATGGATGACGGAAAAAATTTAATATTAGTTACCTGCGGCAATGTTTTTTCTGTCCGCAACGAGTCCATTACAGTTACTTCAGTATTTAAGATCGGGTACTGTACATTAAAGCGCTGCTGAAATTTCTTTAGGCTATTTACTGATCTTTCCCAGTCGGTCGTATATTCATAAGCAAGTGCCACTACTTCTACTCCCCGTTGTTTATTCTTATTGTAATAGGCGCTTAAAAAAGCCGTTTCATCCATGCAATTGGGGCACCAACTACCCATTAATTGTATCACGGTCACTTTGTTTTTAAAGCGGTCACTGTTGATGGCTACTTGTTGACCTTCTAAATTTTTAAAAGAAAAATCCAGGCTTTCTTCACCAGGTTTTACATACATCGCAACAGATTCGAGCGGTAATTTTGCTTTACTGTCTTTTACGGCTACCCAATCTTGTTTACCTGTGCCACCAGAATAAAATTTACCCTTGCTGATGGCATTGTTATTATCGATATTGGCCTTAAAAAGAAATGCATGGCCGCCATCAAACCCCGAAAGCAATAAAGTATCTGCCGTTACAATGCCCTCCAGGTAACGGTAATCACCGGTCGCATTTAAAAATGTACCCGTAAGTAAATTGCCCTTTTGTGTAAACTCTGCCACGGAAGCTTCACTATTTTTACTGTCCGAAAAAGTGACCGCCCACCTGCCGGAAATATTTTTGCCGGCGGCGGCAGATGATTCAAACCTGTTGTCGCCGGGGGTTGCGCTAAAAGGTAATACCTGCGTTTTTAGGGCACCTCTTTTTACCCAGCTCCCTGATATATTGTTGTTGTTAAATACAAACCTGAACTGTGATTCAAAAACAGGCATTTGTACAATAAAGGAATCTCCGGCTGCGGTAATATTATCTACCCGGATCTTTTCAGCGGCATTTTTAATATACCATACCTGCTTGCTGTTCTCAGACTTCCATTCAAAAGTAAAAGCTATATTATTACCATCTGCCCTGTGAAGAAGGGCGCTCCACTTGCCTTGCTGGGCAGGGGCAGTTGTAAATGTAAATGCCGCAATCAATAAAAACAATATCCGCATGGTTCAGTTTTAGTTTGTTTAGTCTACCAATATAATAGACAAAAATAAATCATTCTATTGGTATGGAGACAAATTAATTGTTAATCCGGGTACCCGGGAACGACTAAACTTGCCATTGTGTTGTCTTTCGATCAATAAACGAAGATAAAGCCATGTTTGCAGGATTTGTACCAGTTGCTGATTTAAACAAATAGGGGATAGGCGCCGCGTTAATCAGTAGCAAATTTTAAAAAGCTGATAAAAACAGGGATTGAATTAACAGGTAATTATTTGATGAGCCTGAAATTAACCGGGTAGCGGTACATTTTATTTTCACTGGCTTTAATAGTTGCAATAATGATCAGTACCAGGTTAGCGATCGATAATAACATGATCAATAAAAAACCGATCAGCACGATCATCAATATGAAGGAAACGATATATAAAATAAACATGGTAATTTGAAAATTCAAGGATTCTTTCGCGTGCTCACCAACATAGGGAGACTCGTCTTTCTTTACCAGGTAGATGATCAAAGGGCCAACGAAAGATGCTACAAGGGCAAGTATATGAGATAAAATTGCCAATGTTTTTTCATCAGAAGTAGGGATGGTGGCAGGTGTAAATTCTTCTCCCATAAGATTTTGAGTGTCCATGTTTAACAGGTTTTAGTAAGTATGAAGATAAAAATATTTTTTTGCAATTACTATTTTTCCAATATGCATTTTATACGTTATCAGTTGCTGTTTTTATTTAGCCAATCCATGTCAGCGGTTAGCCTTTTGCCGGAGACGCAATGCTTTAACATCCTTTTTACAGAAAATCACAGAAACTGCTCAGAATGTCCCCCTAATCTTGTACTGTAAATTTAATAACAATAAAAATCTCATAAAATCATGACAACAAAACAATGGATAGGAGTGATACTTGTAAGTGCGGCGACATCAGTAGGAAGTTTTTGGGGAGCTGGAAAATATAAAGAAGCCATGCATCCTGAACTTAATTCCACTGCTTCCGTTTCCGGCGCTGCAAATACGCGTTACGCCGGTTATAGTTCTGGTGACAATACAGTACCGCTGGTAGATTTTGAAATGCCGGCGACAAAGGCCGCCCCGGCGGTAGTGCATATCAGGACAGTTACCAGGGCCAGACAAGTGGCAGGAAATACTTCTCCCCAGAATAACCCGTTAAAAGAACTTTTTGGTGATGGGTTCGGTGATATGTTTGGTGGTAACGGAAATGCTTTTCAGTCTCCTGAACAAAGGGCATCCGGCTCCGGTGTTGTCATCAGCGCCGACGGTTATATCGTAACTAATAACCATGTGGTTGCAGATGCGGATGAATTAACGGTAACATTGAACAACAAAAAAGATTTCAAGGCTAAAGTGATTGGCAGAGATGCAGGTAGTGACCTGGCGGTGTTAAAGATCGATGCGAAAAACCTTCCCTTCTTGTCATTTGCCAATTCGGATAAGGTCCATTTGGGTCAATGGGTTTTGGCAATAGGATACCCGTTGGGGTTAGAAACGACTGTAACCTCTGGTATCGTTAGCGCGAAGTCGAGAAGCATCGGTATCAATAGCCGGCAAAGTAAGGCGCCGCTCGAATCTTTTATACAAACAGACGCGGCGATCAACCCGGGAAACAGTGGCGGGGCCCTGGTAAACACCTCCGGTGAAGTAATTGGTATAAATAGCGCCATTGCGTCTCCAACAGGATCCTATGCCGGTTACGCTTACGCCATACCATCTAACCTGGTTGAAAAAGTGGTTACAGATATCATGAAATTTGGCAGCAGTAAAAGAGCCTACCTGGGCGTGATGTTTGGAAGCGACCAGATGAATGAAGAGGACCGTAAAAAAAATAATATAATGGAAGGGGATGGCGTGTTTGTTTTAGATGTTGCTAAAGAAAGTGCGGCAGCCGAAGCAGGAATTCAGAAAGGCGATTTTGTCAGCAAGATAAATGGAGAAATAGTTTCCACCGGTACAGAGATGGTAGAAAAAATTTCAGTGATGCACCCTGGCGATAAGGTAAAAATAACTTATGTACACGATGGAACTGAAAAAACAGCAACCGTATCATTGAAAGACAATGCTGGAAATTATGAAAGTATGAAGAAACAGGTGATCCAGCAATTGGGGGCGGCATTTGAAAATCTTGATAAAAATATGGCTGCAAAATTACATCTGCAGGGAGGTGTGGTAGTAAAGAATTTAGGACAAGGTATCTTAACCGATCAGACCCGGTTGAAGGAAGGGTTTATTATCATCCAGGTAAACGGAAAAGCAGTGACAACTGTTGATGAGTTAAATAATGCTATTAAAAATTCTGGTAACAGCGCGGTGATCACGGGAGTATATCCTGATCAACCTCAAACATCTTACCAATATGCTTTAAATGATTTGAATAGTGCGGAATAGTGTTTCATGGTTTTGTTTTGATTACAGTTTGAGCCCACCCTTTCAAGGGTGGGTTTTTTACAAATAAACATTTCAGGTTTTGGATACAAAGCAGGGAACGGTTTTCGCTACTCAGTCAAATACCGGTCTCCATAATTTAAAATCCATTTTTTAAACCCGGCAACTCTTCTTACAAATTAGTATTATTTTTATAGACATGAAAATTCTTATTATTGAAGATGAAGTATCATTGATGCAATCCATTCAAAAATACCTGGAACACCAGGGGTATGTTTGCGAAGCCGTCGGAGATTTCAAAAAGGGAATGGAAAAAATCAATGCATTCAATTATGATTGTGTAGTGGTTGATATCGGGTTGCCCTACGGCAGCGGCCTGGATATCATCAAAGTATTAAAAGAGATCGAATCTAAATCTGGTATCATTATTATTTCAGCAAGGAATTCATTGGAAGACAAACTGGAAGGACTGGAAACAGGATCAGACGATTACCTTACCAAGCCCTTTCATTTATCAGAATTGAATGCCCGCATAAACGCCATTATCCGGAGAAAAAATTTTAGCGGCAGTAAGGTCATTGCTTTTCAGGAAATAAAATTAGAGGTGGATGCAATGCGGGTGACTGTCAATGACAAGACCATTGACCTGACCGATAAGGAATACCAGTTGCTTGAATATTTTATCGTTAACCAAAGAAGGATGCTGACAAAAGCTGCCATTGCAGAGCATATCTGGGGCGATGAGTATGACCAGGTAAGTAATTATGATTTTATTTATACCCATATAAAAAATCTCCGGAAAAAATTAATGGATGCGGGAGCCGGGGATTATATCAAAACCGTGTACGGCACAGGATACCGGTTTACAGATATTTAGCATTGTCAAAATATTAATTAATAATGAGGTTACTCACAAAGACTACATTGTATTTTTTACTCGCAATAGTCCCATTACTGGCGGCGGGAGGATTTTATTTATTTTACCAGTTTAATAAAGAACTGAATCATGAAATGGATGCCGGCTTAT
>JBDSLD010000209.1:0-36688 GCA_039916545.1 Ferruginibacter sp. | reverse complement strand
CGGTTATCCGCCAGCTGGCGGACCGGCTGTGGAGGCAAAAGTAGAGAGTTGACAGGTAGTTGGTGAAGTGAAGATTCGGATTAGAAAATATTCTAAAACCCTTACCAGTTATTAATAACAGTGTTTTCTTGCAGACACTATGTAAATAAGAAATTTTTAGGCAAATAGCCTACTACTCCCACGCATGATCATTTCGAAAAAATCCCGTGCACAGTTCATGCCTTGGAATTCAATAATAACTATCACACCGCTACCCATGTATAAAACTGAATGAAATAATCAAAAAAGATGAACAGTACCAACAATTGATTTTATGTTCAGGTTAAGACCTTTACACCAGGAAATAACATAACGGTATACACATCTATACAAGGAAATAAAAAACCAAATTTATGAGCACACAACGTCAGGCTAATATTTCACGCGGTCAGTTCATCCGTACTGCTGGTTTACTCACTGCCGGGATGATCTTTGCACCAAGGGATATTTTTGCCCAGGAAAGCCCGGTAATTACAATCAAAAACGCAGCGGCTAAGACACCTATAAAAGTTCAGGCGCTAAGAGGTAATATCCACGTTCTTCAAGGTTCCGGCGGTAACATCGGTGTGTTTAACGGCCCGGAAGGAAAGGTAATGATAGATGCCGGTATTGCCGTATCCAAACCCCGGATTGTAAAGGCCATGAACAACATAAGTAGTAAGCCGGTAAAATACCTGGTTGATACACACTGGCATTTTGATCATACAGATGGAAACGAATGGGTACACCAGGCGGGGGCGACTATTATCGGGCATGAAAATACCAGGAAAAATCTTTCTAAGGATATTAATGTAAAGGATTGGAATTACACTTTTAAAGCACATCCAAAAGAAGGGTTGCCGACAATTGTTTTTAAGGAGGAACATACTTTAAAATTTAACGGCGAGGAAATTCAAATGAAATATTATCCACCGGCTCATACAGATAGCGATATCTCCGTGTATTTCCCGCATGCTGATGTGTTGCAGGTTGCAGATACCTGGTGGAACCCGTATTATCCATTCATTGATCATAACAGTGGTGGCAGACTCGACGGAATGATCGACGCCTGTAATCATAACATAAAAATCACTACAGACAAAACGATCATCATACCCGGTCATGGTGCAGTAGGTAACCGGAGCCAGGTTATTGAATTCCGGGATATGCTGGCCACTGTTAAGGAAAATGTTTCGAAGTTAAAAAGTTCGGGCAGGTCGTTAAGCGAAACCATAGCAGCTAAACCAACAGCCAAATATGATAAAAAATTTGGAGCGTATGTGTTGGATGGAGCGTTCTTCACCAGGCTGGTATACGCGGATGTTTAGTGTACAGAAATAATTTAAATCATAATTTTTCAAATGGTGATCAGGCACAAAACTTATCAAGCGTGTACATATGTCCGGTATTAAAGTACCTGGTACACACGATTTACAGGTGGGGTGCCAGGGGCAATTATTTACACTTGCTGAAAATCGTTTTAACCAGGTAATTATCATCATTTCAACAGCAGGTATTCGCAGGCTGGTAGAAAATAAATCAATTGACAATGTTTAAGCATCCTGAACAAAATCAACATATTTCAAGAGGGCATTTTCTGCGGTCTTCCGCTGTCATTACTGCAGGTTTGTTATTTAGTACAACGGAAATGTTTGCGCAGACCAGCCCTGTTATTCAAATGAAAAATGCCATTGCCAAATCTCCTGTCACGGTAACAAAACTTAAGGAAAATTTTTATGTTTTAGAAGGCGCAGGGGGAAATATCGTTGTTTTTAATGGTCCGGATGGCATGCTGATGGTTGATTGCGGTATCGCCTTATCACAAAATAAAGTCGCCTCTGCCTTGAAGCGTATTAGTACAGGGCCGGTAAAATACCTGATCGATACACATTGGCATTTTGATCATTCAGAGGGTAACGAATGGGTACACCGCGCAGGCGCAACAATTATTGCACATGAAAATACCCGCAAAAATTTGTCCAGGTCCATTACAATGAAAGACTGGAATTATACTTTTAAACCCGCCCCAAAATCGGCACTTCCAACGGTAATTTTCCAAAAGGAACATACGTTGAAATTCAATGGAACTGAGATTGAAATGAAGTATTATCCACCTGCACATACAGACAGCGATATATCCGTTTATTTCCCGGACGCAGACGTATTGCATGTTGCAGATACCTGGGGTAACTCTTCTTACCCTTTTATAGATCATTCCAGCGGCGGTAAGCTCGATGGCATCATTGATGCATGCAATTATAATCTCGATGTCACGACAGATAAAACAATTATCATACCCGGACATGGCCAGGTTGGTAACCGCAACCAGCTGTTAGAATTCCGTGATATGATGGCTGCAGTTAAAGAAAATGTATCAAAGTTGAAAAAAGCAGGCTTGTCGTTACCGGAAACAATTGCGGCAAAGCCGACGGCTGCCTTCGATGCAAAGTTTGGCAATTTTATAGTTGATCCCAAGACTTTCACCATGCTTGTTTACAAAGATGTATGAGGTATGATTCAATTAACAGTTAAATAATAGGATTATCCATACAGGTCGCAAATACACTGTGAGCTTAGTTATTCTCTGTTTACTTTTTTTTCCTGATAAAAAAAAGTAACAAAAAAAATCAAGCCTGCCTGACTGCGTCAAGCAGACTGGGCTCCGAATAAAAGGCGGTGTTCGCGCTGCAAATACATAAACAATTAAAATAAATTATCATTTTGAACAGCTTCTGCCAGTGAATCTAACAAAGAAAACATGAAAAAGTATCTACCCCATATAATTGCTTTATTGACTATTTGCTTCCTGCAGCAAGTTGCCAGGGCGCAGTTGACTATCACGGGTCAGTTGCGGACACGAACAGAAGTCCAGGATGGTGCTGGCACGTTAAAATTAAAAGGAAACAGCCCATCGTTTTTTACATCGCAAAGAACCCGCTTAAGTGTTAATTACAAAATGGACCATGTTGTTTTTCAAACGACGCTACAGGATGTAAGGGTTTGGGGGCAGGATGCTGCGACTATCAACAATATCGACGGTGGAAGACTGGGGCTACATGAAGCATGGGCAGAAATACAACTGGCAAATAAAAATGACAGTTCCTTTAAACATTCCGCATTTGATTATTTTGCAATTAAAGCCGGCAGGCAGGAATTGATCTACGATGACAGCCGTTTGTTAGGCAACCTGGAATGGTTGCAACAGGCAAGAAAGCATGATGCGGTCGTATTTAAGTTACTGAATAAAGGTTGGCAATTTGATCTTGGTGTAGCATTCAATCAAAATACCGATGCCTTTGGATATAACGGCACCTACTATACTCCTGCAAATGTACTTCCCTATGTTAAAGACAGCAAAGGAAACCTGGCGGCAACGCCCCCGGGTTTCATTCCCTTAGCCAATGCAGCCGGCTTAAGCTCAAAGACAGGTTCACCAGGTTTGCAGGGATTTGCGTCATCAAACGGCGTGTACCAGAATTATAAAATGCTGCAATATTTATACGTGGCAAAAACGTTCAACAAGACCAAACTAAGCGGCCTTTTTATTGCCGATCATTTTGGAAGATATGCCAATGACTCAGTCCGGAATATCAGCGGTTTGGATACGGGCTACATTTATGGAAAACACTTTAACAGGAAAGGTGTTAACAGCAGGTTTACAACGGGTTTATTTGCGAACAGTTTTTTAGATGAACAAAATTTATTCGAACTGACCGCCGCATTTTATTACCAGTTCGGAAAGAACTCCGATGCTGAAAAGACAAGATCATATACTACAACCGTTTCGCTGACTTACAATAAATATTGGTTTTCCTACACTGCAGGGTGGGATTATCTTTCAGGCAACGACGAATTTTCAACGTCTTCTACCAATCATCGTTTTGATCCATTGTATGGCACGCCGCATAAGTTCTGGGGAACGATGGATTATTTCTACGTGGGTACCGGCTCGCCGATTGGAGGGTTAAGCAATCCATTCGCTAAAGTTAAATATAGCCGTGTTGGAAAACGCTTTGCCGCCGAATTCAATTATCATTATTTCAGCCTGGCAAAAAATCAAAAAGATATACTTGGCCATTCCATAAAGAAATATTTAGGAAGCGAGTTTGATTTAATAACCACTTACTCCCTTAATAAAATCACCACGTTAGAATATGGGTTTAGCATAATGGCTGCTAATAAAAGTATGGAGTATGCAAAAAATCTTAAACCCAATTCGGCCAAGCTCACGGGATATTGGAGCTATCTTATGCTTACCATTAAGCCAGCATTTGTGTTCAAATAAAAAGGAACGTATAGTATCAGTTAGGTTACACTTCCTTCTGAGGGCGCCATGTAGAAAACAGGTCGTAAATAACAACATCTATCTCACTAATAAAAAATGAAAATGAAAAAAGTTAAGCAACTATTTATCAAAAGGTTTCTGCGTAAAGTAAAATTAGTTCAGGCGGTTCTTCTGCTGATTGCCTGCCTGGTTATGGAAAGCGCCTTTTCGCAGCTTAAGGATTATGCCACGGATCCAAATATCTCTGTTGGTGTAAAAGGGTTTTTAACAAAACTCAATGCCGGTGGCAAACAACTGGAAGATATGTCTCCGGACGATGCACGTAAAGTGCTGGAAGGCGCCCAAACATCAGTCAGCGTTGACCTTTCGGGTATAGATGTTTCAGAAAAGATGATCAACAGCGATGGTTATAAAGTAAAGCTATACATTGTTCGTCCGGCTGGTGTAAAAGAAAAACTTCCCGTTTTCATTTTCATTCATGGCGGTGGTTGGGTACTGGGTGATTTCCCTACACACAAAAGAATGGTACGTGACCTTGTTGTAGGTTCCGGTGCTGTGGCAGTTTTCCCAGAATACACAAGAACCCCCCAGGCCGCTTATCCACAAGCGATCAATGAAATTTATGCTGCAACTAAATGGGTAGCTGAGCATGGCGCTGAGATCAATGTGGATGGAAAACGTTTGGCCATAGTCGGAAACAGCGTTGGCGGAAACATGACGGCCGTAACGGCCCTAATGGCAAAGGATAAACATGGACCAGAAATTAAATTGCAAATCTTGTTGTGGCCGATCGTGGATGCGGATTATAATACTGAATCATACAAGGAATTTGGAATGGATCGTTATTTAACCAAATCTACCATGCAATGGATGTACGACATGTATATTCCTGATCCTGCAAAACGCAGGGATATTTATGCCTCTCCCTTACGCGCAACAATTGATCAGCTAAAGGGCCTGCCACCTGCCTTGATTGTGGTGGCGGAAAATGATGTGCTGCGTGATGAAGGGGAAGCTTATGGTCGTAAGCTGGATGAAGCTGGTGTGCCTGAAACGACAGCCCGCTATAACGGGATGATCCATGATTTTGGATTATTAAATCCTATTGCAACCATTCCGCAAACGAAAGCGCTGTTTATACAGGCATCAGCTGAATTAAAAAAATACCTGAAGTAAAACTGATTTCCATTCATACTTAATTCCTTTTACAAATTTATAATAAACGGGCACCGGATATTATTTAAAACCATTCATAAAATTTATTATCATGAGTACTACAACAATGCCAAAACCATCGAAGATTGTACCCTTTGCGGAAGATCCACACCTCGACAGTCATGTGAGGCAATTTTTAAAATTACTAAATGGAGGCGGTGGGCCACCGCTGGAAGATATGTCGCCGATCGATGCCCGTAAAGTGCTGGCTGATGCCCAGGCTTCTGTTGAAGTTGATCTTTCAGGGATTATAGAATCAGAAAAAGTGATATCAGCAGACGGCTTTACCATCAAATTAGATATCGTAAGGCCTGAAGGCAAAGAGGGCATACTTCCTGTTTTCATTTTTATACATGGTGGTGGATGGGTGTTAGGAGATTTTCCAACACATGAAAGAATGGTGAGAGATCTTGTCGTATTGTCCGGGGCCGTTGCCGTATTCGTTAACTATACAAGAACCCCGGATGCCATGTATCCGCAAGCCATCAATGAAATTTATGCGGCGACAAAATGGGTAGCGGAACATGGGGCCGAGATCAATGTGGATGGCAAGCGCCTGGCAGTTGTTGGAAACAGCGTAGGCGGCAATATGACCGCCGTCACCACCCTAAAGGCAAAAGAAAATGGAGGGCCAAAAATTAAGTTGCAGGTTATGATGTGGCCAATTGTGGATTCAAATTTTGAAACGGATTCTTACAAATCGTTTGGAGAAAATCGTTTCCTTACAACGCCATTGATGAAATGGATGTATGATATGTATATAAAGGATCCGGAAAAACGAAAGGATATCCATGCTTCTCCCCTGCAGGCAAGTGTTGAACAATTAAAAGGGTTGCCACCAGCTTTGATACAGGTAGCGGAAAATGATGTACTCCGGGATGAAGGCGAAGCCTATGGCCGTAAACTGGATGAAGCGGGTGTACCGGTTACCACTATACGCTATAATGGCATGATACACGATTTTGGCTTATTGAATGGGTTGGCAACAGTGCCGTCGGTCCGCTCTTTGTTTGTTCATGCTGCTGCGGAATTAAAAAAATACCTGGCTTAGTTGGTTTTGACTTCCCTCCTCTTTAACACCAAAGAGTAAAAAGTTTTAAACACCTGCTGGTACCTTAAACAAAATAATCATCCGCTAAATTTTTATTATGCAGTCCGTCAATCATACACCACTGAAAGGCTTTGCCTTCATCAACGGGATGAGACTGGTAAGGTGCATAACTTTTATCACATTTTTTATGACAATTTTTACTTCAGATTTGTTGGCCCAGGCTTCCGCTAAAGACATTCGCGGTGCCGCCCCGGTAGTAATCCTGGCATCGGAACCTTCGGCAAGATTAATTGTGGATTCACCTTTAGCGGAGCCATTGGCTTCAGGCAGAGTAGTGATTCAATACCGCACAGAAAATTTAAGAATCATACCGGTGTTTGGTGAGGCTGCATTGAACATTTCTCCCCGTATAGGACATCTGCATATAACCCTGGATGATGCTCCCTGGCGATGGCTGGATACAAGTAATGAACCATTAACGCTGAATGGGCTGCCAGCAGGGTCACACCAGATCAGGATCGACCTGGAAGGGCCAACACATAAAACCGTTGATAGCAAAACTGTCAGCTTTATCGTTCCCGAACTGATAAAAAGTAACACTCAATAGCGGATACCGCCAGGACAATAGTAAGCCGGCCGTATTAGTCGGTTAAGACTAACCCGGTATAAACTTTAGAACCACTATAAGAATGTTTTATCATTCTTTTAGTGCGAGTGATAACAGAAACAACTTAAACAAACAACCTTTATCATTTTTCAATAAGTGAGATGGGTTTATAACAAACACTTAAAATTAAAACAATGAAAAGAACTGTTTACAGCAGAACCAAAGTCTTACTATTCGCATGCCTGAATTTGGCTGCGGTCTTCCTCATCGGCCTGGATCAGTCTGCCGATGCCCAGGTTAGTCCTGGTAAAGTGAAAAATATCGTGATCGTGCACGGCGCATTTGCGGATGGCTCGGGCTTCCTGGATATCTATAGAATACTAACAAAAAAAGGATATCATGTTACCATCGTACAACTTCCGCTAACATCTTTTGAGGAGGATGTAGCAGCCACCAACCGCGAATTGGAAAGGCAGGATGGGCCCGCAATTCTTGTTGGTCACTCCTGGGGAGGGACTGTTATAACCCAGGCGGGCGCGTCAGCTAAGGTAGCTGGTCTCGTTTACATCGAAGGCTTTCAGCCTGAGGTAGGTGAAACAACTTTGGACCTGGCTACTTCAGCGCCGACTGCTCCTGAATATGGCATTTTGCCTCCCGACAGCAAAGGATTATTATACTATTCCAAGGAAAAATATCATGCAGGATTTGCGGGCGACCTGCCAAAAGAAACAGCAGATTTTATGTATGCAACGCAGGGGCCTTTTCCGGTAAAGTCTTTTACAACGAAGGTTACGCAGGCCGCCTGGAAAACGAAGCCTTCCTGGGCAATTGTTTCCTCTGATGATAAGAGCATCAATCCCATAATATTAAAGAGGATGTATAAGCGTGCAGGGTCTGTAGTTACTGAAATAAAGGCGAGCCACGTTGTTTTTATGTCACAACCTCAAAAAGTTGCTGCCGTAATTGAAGCTGCAGCTATGGGATCGTTGAAATAAAATAATGCATCGCGCATTCCTTAATGACAGTAATTGGACTGACTTGTTGTATTCCAGGTTGGCTGCTATTCTTAAAATGTGAAATTGCTAATTTGTTAATTGTTGAATCATGACGACACAAAATTATAAATTAATTATCATAGGTATTTGTATGGCAAATTTAAACATTGATGTGCATGGCCAGGCATCGGCAAGGGAGATACGGGGTCCTGCCCCGGTCGTAGCTTTAGCCTCAGAACCGGCAGCTAAACTTGTAGTAGATGCTCCACTGTCTGAGCAGCTGGCCAAGGGATTGGTAGTGTTGCAATATCGTACGGAGAACCTGCGGATCGTTCCCGTATTTGGCCCGGCGGCATTGGATGTCTCACCTCGTATTGGCCATATTCATGTCACCATTGATGATGCCACCTGGCATTGGGCCGATGCCAGCAATGAGCCGCTCATTGTGCAGGGTTTGACCGCAGGGCCGCACAAAATCCTGGTAGAATTAGCGGATCCGACACATAAAATCATTGACAGGAAACTGGTAAGTTTTATTGTAGGAGAAACCGCAACAAACAAGCCCGTACCCAGATGATGCGACATAGTTGATCTTACAAACATCATAAGTTATTTCGAACCCGGTCGCCAAATGTGATCAGTATTGCTATCGTTTACAATTTAATAATATCATCAAAAAAAAATAAAATGAAAAATAAGACACATCACCATTTCGTCAAGATTAATGGCGTAGAAATTTTTTACAGGGAAGCCGGTCCGGCTGATGCTCCTACGTTATTATTACTCCATGGTTATCCCACCTCATCGCACATGTACCGTAACCTTATTATGGATTTATCAGACAAGTATCACCTGGTAGCGCCTGACTATCCCGGGTATGGCAGAAGTGAACAACCCCCTATTGCTGATTTTGACTATAGTTTTGCAAATTATGCAACGATTATAGAAGCATTACTGGAGCACTTGCAAATAAAAAAGTATAGCCTTTACCTGATGGATTATGGCGCCCCGGTTGGCTGGACATTGGCTTCAAAATACCCCGACCGTGTAGAAAGTATCATTGTTCAAAACGGCTGTTGCTACGAAGAAGGACTCGAGGCATTCTGGGACCCTATCAAAGCACTCTGGATAAACAGGAATGACCAGGAAGCTATAAAAAAATGCCAGGCCTTTCATAGTCCTGTTGGATTGAAGTGGCAGTACACCCACAGTGTACCCGACCCCAGTGTAGTACCCCCGGATAACTGGGAAATTGATCTCCGTCACCTGCTTCGTCCTGAAAACGATGATATACAAATCAACCTGTTTTATGATTATCGAAATAACGTTAAGCAATACCCTAAATGGCAGCAGTACCTCCGCGATGCCAACCCGGAAATGTTGATCGTATATGGTAAAGACGATTATATTTTTCCAGGTATTGGAGCAGAGGCTTTCAAAAGAGATGTAAAGAACCTTGAATTTCATCTATACCCTACCGGGCATTTTGCATTGGAAAGTTTTGGGGATGTAATCGGGGCAACGATAAAGGATTTCTTAGATCGCAAAGTAGGAGAAAAAAAGACAGAAAAATTACAAGCAGCAAAGGTTTAGGTGGTTATATGGAAGCAAAAAAAACCGTGGATTTATATGCAGTAATGGTATAAGAGGGCTTTTTTTAAGTAATAAAGTAGTTGCCGTGTAAAAAATTATCGAAAAGTAATATTCACCTGGCATAATGTGCATTGGTAGTACCACCTTGAAAATAAAATAATTCATAAAAAATTAAACTATAAAAATGGAAGTTAAAACAGCATCTATAGAAAGCGACTTACTTAGCAAAGAAAGTGAGTTGATCATCCGCAATCTTTACGCAGTAGCAGAAACGCAGGATTCCAAAAAATTCGCTCAACTATTTACAGAAGATGGCACAATTAACGATACAGCAACAGGGGTTATATACAAAGGGTATGATGAAATAGCTAAAGAACTTGATGTTTATTCAGCGGCATTCCCGGACATGCACCGTGAACTTTATAGCATGTATGTATTGGGTGACATTGTGATAGTAGAACTCTCATTGAATGGTACACATAATGGCCCGTTAGTAATGCCTTCCGGAACTATACCTGCAACAGGTAAAGAAATTCATGCACCTTGTTGTGACGTGTTTCGTATCAGAGAAGGTAAAGTTTTTTCATTCAATTGTTATGCTGCAGGAAGTGTTATATTGGCTCAGATAGGGGTGTTTTGAAAAAGGTCGGCAGTATGCCTGATAGAGGACCTTGATGATGTAATCGAGGCAACGATCAGAGATTTTTTATGTTGTAAAACAGGGGCAAAAAAAGAGTAAAAGTCGAAAGCAGAAAAACAGTATAAAATTTCATGGTAGAGAAAAGCTCCCCCGGACAGGCACACGTAAAGGCTTGAAATACCTGGCGTTTTTTATTTTAAATTTATTACATGGAACAAGTATCGACAAATAATAAAAGACAAAGCAGTTCATTTACAGTAATCTATATCGGAGGTCCCACGGCCATACTTGAAATAGGTGGGCTTCGATTTATGATAGACCCGACACTTGACCCGGAGGGCACTGTCTATCATATCCCAAATTTGACGGTGGAGAAAACAAAAGGGCCCGCCACGCTCGACATCGGGAAAATTGATGTTGTGCTGTTAAGTCACGATCAGCACTATGATAATTTCGATAATGCCGGCAGGCTGCTGGTTCAAAAGGTTTCAAAAACATATACGACGGTTAGCGGTGCCGGCAGGCTAAAGGGGACAAGTGTTGGACTTTCAACCTGGCAATCCGACACCATAGTAACGCCCGACGGAACCAACATCGAAATAACATCCACACCTGCAAGGCACGGTCCGGCGGGAATCGAAAAAATACAGGGAGAAGTGACTGGCTTTATATTATCAGTTAAAGGGAAAGAAAAATTTGAGATCTATATTACAGGCGACACTACCTATTACGAAGGAGTGGCAGAAGTTGCCAAAAGATATACTCCCAAATATCTTTTCCTTTTTGGAGGCGCCTCTCATACCAGGGGACCATTCAGCGTAAGTATGAGTACCAATGATGCAATGGATACAGCGCTTGCGTTTCCAACTGCCACCATTATTCCTTTGCACTACGACGGCTGGAAACATTACACGCAAAACGAAAAAGATATCAAAGCATCGTACGAGGTAATCGGCATCGGTGACCGGCTTAAAATATTAGAAGCGGGAATTCCGACTGTGATTGAAGTTTAGTGAAGGCGGCGGGTTACGGAAATTATGCAATAAAATCTAACCTTGAAAGAGATTATGAATAAAGTAAAAAGCAGGTTTCATGAGCCAGTGATTTATGGAAAAGAAAGTGTTAGGGCCAGTGGCGTGGATATTTTTTGCCGATTACCTAAATATGTTCAATATAACAGCTGGTTAGTCGATCAATTATTTGTTAAATGAGTTTTTATGAAAGAAGATTCCACAGCAACAAAAGGACTACAAAGTATTACGATTTACGGGTTTGCTTTTACAGTTAAAGACCTTGACCATTCGGTTAAGTGGTACCAGGATATTTTAGGCTTCAACAAAGAAAGTCAGGAAATATTTGATATTAACGGTAAAAAAGCTAAAATAGCGTTTATGGAATTAGCGGCTATAAAACTTGAGCTGATGCAGATTGACGGAGGGTACAGAATCGAAGCAATATTTGCTGATCCCCCTGACCACTTGCTTCCAATAGGGAACAAAACGCTTGTTCTGCAGGTACCCGATCTACACCTGGCTACCCGGGAGCTGGAAGAAAAAAAGGTAAAATTTGAATGGAAGGAAATGGACCTTTCGGGGAATGGGATTCGAAATACTATGATACGGGATATAGATGGAAATTTCATTAGCATTTTTCAAAAAAATATGCGCTAAAGGTTAAATCAACTGTTAAACCCGATTAAAAGGACAACTGATGGGCAAATCTTATTTAACAAAGCCTGTAGCAGATGCGAAAAAGGCGCTTGCTTTATCTAAAATTGTCTGCCAAAAATCTACGAATTGTTTGCCAGTAAATTTTTTGTATTTCAATCTGAACAAATTCATAACTTAAACCTGGACTTCACAGTTAATTAGTTTGAATATGCAATAATTTTAGCCTCATTAAATACTGTCAGCAATTTTTTAGCAACGGTAAAAAATGTCCTGGTGAGAATAGCTATTTTAAATGAATCAAGCCAGGAATAACAATAAATTAAAAATAATGGAAACACTTGTGCTATCTATAAAATTTACGGCAAAGCCGGAATATGGTATTCAATTTAAGCAGGTACTAATTGATCTTTTTAATACAATAAGTGCTGAGCCAAATTTTATAAATGCCACCATTCACCAGGCAGTTGGCAAGCCGGAAGAATTCCTGGTTTATGAAACCTGGAATGATACGATCGAACATTTTTTAAGTGTACAAATGAAAAAGCCATATGCGGTTGCTTATGAACAAACCTTAATTGATATGGATATAAAAAGAGAGCCTGCTGCTTATATACCATTTGCTTATTACGGAACCGCCGGCAAAGAATTTTAGGTGCAAAATCAAAATAGCCCATTTATGTGATTTTTAAAACAAATAATCCATGAAAAATACATCAGCAAAATTACTGGAACAAGCCCTGGGTGAAATTTGGAATGAACGGGACGAAACCAGAAGACTGAACGCCATGAAGCGGATATATACGCCAGACGTTATCTTTTATGAAGCCAACGATGCAGCGGAAATTAAAGGTTTTGATGCAATCAACACCCGCATTATCGAGCTGTTCCAGCAATGGCCTGCAGGCACTGCCTTCCATTTTAAGAGCGAGGAGGAAATTAATCATGGTGTGATAAAGAAATCATGGACACTTGGTTTACCTGGGGAACTTCCTATTGCAACCGGTATGGATATCGCTATTATTGAAAATGGATTGATAAAGGCGTTTTATCTCTTTTTGGATAATAACGAGTAGTATTTGTATACAAGATACTTCGCTGGCCGTAGGGTTGATATTTCATAACTGTTTGGTATGGAAAAAAGGCTGTTGAAAAAACTATAATGATTTTAACAACCAAAAGCCAAATAGAATACAGCATAGCTGGATATTAGATGAGGGTAACATGCTGCCGGTGATTGTTATCCGTTGTTCCGGAAATGATATTCACCCATATCGTGAATAGTGTTTAGAAAATATTCTTCATTTTTCAAGATTATTTAAACCGAAATTTGGGCATTCTTCTTCATTACACAGAGGATATATGCAAGTGGGCCTTCGGCCTGGAGGAGCGCAATAATTTATAACTTTAAAATACTCAGGCAGCTAACTTTAGGCTTTGCGTCTAAAGTCTGCTGCCTGAGAAAGTAAAATTACTTCACCTATTGCGTGTAAATTTCATTAAAAGCCATTTATTTATTTCAACAATGATTCATTCAACAGTGAATCAACGCTGGCCAAAATTGCTGCTTCTTTGGTGATTGGTGACCAATCTAATACCTGTTTTGCTTTTGAATTGGATAGCTGTATATAGCTGGATTTATCAACCGGGTCCAGTGCTTCAATTTTTACAGCGGCCTCACTTCTTTCATTCTTTATTAGTTCCGCTACATCATAGAAGGTCATCGCACCATCTGCAGTTGCGAGAAAGCGTTCTCCCTTTGCTGCGGGATGCAGCATCGCTTTAATGTGTAGCACGGCCACATCCCTTACGTCCACTACTCCAAAAGAATAAGTAGTATAGTTTTTATTCATGTTGCCATTGAGCAAATCCTTAATGAGCTCTATTGAAACTGAATAATCATTTGCCAAAGCAGGCCCAAAAATACCTACAGGGTTTATTGTGGTGAGCTCCAATTCACCGCCCTCGGTTACCATAAAATCCCAGGCGGCTTTCTCTGCGATCGTTTTGGATTTTATATAGGCGCCAACCGGTTTATTACTGTCGGTCCAGTCTGCTTCTGTGAAAATATGATTCACTGGATCAATGCTGTAGCCAATTGCACCAAAACTGGAAGTAAGCACAACCCTTTTAACAGCAGCGTCACGGGCTGCCCGCAAAATCCGCAATACACCATCCCTTGCCGGAGCAATCAATTCATTTTCATCTTTTGGTTCTTCAAGTTGAAACGGGGAAGCTACATGTAATACATAGCTGCAATCTTTAACTGCTTCGTTCCAGTTTTCGTCTTTGTTTAGGTCTGCCTCAATAAAAGAGAGGTTGTCGAAAGAGACAATACCAGCCCGTGTTAGTGTTTCAATGACCTGATTTTTTTTGTTCACGGAACGGATGGTAGTGCGCACAGTAAAGCCCTGTTGCAATAACTGAATGATAACATGTGTACCTACAAAACCAGTTCCACCGGTAACTAAAACCAATTTTTTGATCGCTGAATTTTTCATAACATTTTTTTACAAAATTGCCTGTAAAATGCATGCACCTGTTGTCTGAAGAATTCATTCTTTTTTATCAATACGTTCAGTTGTAAGTGTGTGTGTAATTAAAAGCAAACCCGATATTATAACAGCAATCAAACAATTGAATCATTCAACCGGTAAGCAGGAGATAGTGCGCTATGTACACTGATTGACCATCTGGAACATGTGGGTGACGGAAGAGGTAGCTGACCAGAAGTGCCGGCAGTCATTCTGAAACCACTTCCGGTAATTCTTTTTCTCTGACTTTTTGAGCAAACAAGTTTGGATTTTTTAGCACAATGATAAAAGAAAAATTCACCGTGCTTTGTATTGGAATTTATTGCGAAAAGATATCATAAATGAGTATTTAATATGAGCAGGTAATCACAACACTACATAATGAAAGCTATCTGTGACTACTGATGCTTTCCATCAAAATCATCTATCGGCGCCCTGGTAAATTTGTTT
Organism: Ferruginibacter sp.; assembly: GCA_039916545.1. Taxonomy (GTDB): domain Bacteria; phylum Bacteroidota; class Bacteroidia; order Chitinophagales; family Chitinophagaceae; genus Ferruginibacter. The sequence continues at coordinate 21,633 of JBDSLD010000209.1, read as the reverse complement.
GTTTTTTAAAGAATGTTTTGATCAATTAAGAAATTATTATGAAGAAGCTTCTACAAAAAAAGTGGGTACGGGTAATGATTGTCATTGCGTTACTTTTTGTCGGAATGCAATTTATAAAAACGGATATTGACAACCCGCCTATTGTCTCGGACATTGTTCTCCCACCGATAGTAAAAACGATGTTTAAAAATGCCTGTTATGATTGTCACTCCAATGAAACGAAATTATCCTGGTTTGATAAAATTGTACCGGCAGACTGGCTGGTTGCCAAACATATCCGGGAAGGAAGGGCTGCGGTTAATTTTTCTGAATGGCAAAGATTATCCGACGAACAGCACAGCGCTGCATTATTTGAATCGCTTAACCTGATGCAATACCAGGTTATGCCATTGCGACAATACGAATTGCTGCACCAGGCAGCAGAAATCACTGCTATCGAAATTGATTCATTTAAATCTTATCTTAAAACCTTACTGATCGTACAAGTACCTGATACAAACAAAATCAGGAACTGGAACGAACAATATTCAAAATGGCTTCAGGCAGCGGCAGATCCAAAAATTGTTATGCCTGCTCCCAATGGGATATCGTTTATGGCTGATTATAAGAATTGGGTTGCAATCGGATCTTCAGAAAGATCCGACAAAGGCACTTTACGGGTTATTGTAGGCAATGCCGTTACAGTAAAAGCGATCAAAGAGAATCACACCAACCAATGGCCGGACGGATCGGCCCTGGCAAAAATAATTTGGGTGCAGACACTTGATTCCTTGGGCAATATACACGCCGGCGAATTTACACAGGTTGATTTCATGATAAAGAACAAAGAAAAATATCCGGCTACCGGCGGTTGGGGTTATGCGAGATGGGCAAAAGGAATCCAACTGAAACCTTATGGCAGTAATGCTTTTTTTACAACTGAATGCGCCAACTGTCACCGGTCTATGAAAGACAATGATTATGTTTTTACAACACCGGTAAGCCTGGTGGCCTATCCCGGCCTGGAAGATAAAGTCATTACCTCATTTGTTAATAAGACGAATGGCACCATGACTACGCTGTATGGGAATGATATCGCTGCCAGTTTTGTGCGTACTCATGCACGTGCAACCTATCCGGAAGGTTCAGTACTAACCATGGTCACGTGGTTTCAGAAAGAAGATGCTCATTGGTTTGGGGCCACCGTTACAGGCAATATTAAATCGATAGAAAAAGTCAGGTTTAGCAATGCAGGGCAAATGAATACATCACCATCTTACGAAAGATTCGAAGGCAGTCCGCTGGTAAAAGCTACAGAGATTAGCATGAACGATTCAAATAAAAGGCTTTCGTTTATGCTGAGCCAACAGGCTAGTGTGATGCCGTAAAAAAAAAGCAATTTGATGACAGCAACTACAGATATTAATAATTAGAACTCAAAACAGGATGACTTAAAAAATAAATGGCTTGTTAATAGTAGAATTGTGATGAAGAACTTTCCTTCCCTCGCTTTGCGAATACATTTGATTGCAGGACCAGGCAGGCAGAAACCTGGTTGGTAAGGCTATCATAGAATGAATTTTATCAGCAACAGATTTTGTTTATAAATGGAGATCTTTATTTTATTAACCTAACTTGTAATATGGTTCGGAAAGAGTTCTTAATCACTTAAATCGAATTGTCATGGAACAAAAACTTCCGCTTCCGCCGTTTACATTGGAGACTGCGCTGCAAAAAATTCAACTGGCTGAAGATGGCTGGAACAGCAGGGATCCGCAACGGGTTTCAATGGCTTATACAATCAACAGCGAATGGCGTAACAGGAATATCTTCTTAACCGGAAGGGAGGAAATCATTGGATTTCTTACTGAAAAATGGCAAAGAGAATTAGATTATAAGCTTGTAAAAGAATATTGGGCACATACGCATAACAGGATTGCCGTACGGTTTGAATACGAATACCACAATGCAGCAGGCGAATGGTTCAGGGCTTATGGAAATGAAAATTGGGAATTTGATGAAAACGGTCTGATGACCCGGCGCTATGCCAGTATCAATGAACTGGCCATGAAAGAAACAGATAGAAAATTATAATCAATGGAAGATAAGCTATCCAAACTAAATGATTCCAAAGAACAACTTCCGTCCGAAAAGGCTGAGGTTGTATTACCCGATGAGTGTGGTGACACTTTGTGGGATCAAGTATTGCAACAGCGTAATAAATGTATTTACCCTACTGGCACGTGCGAACGGGATGGGGTACTTAGTAATATTATTGTTGCGCAGGGTGACCAGGAAGCGGATAAAACACCAGTGCCGGACAGGTATGTTTCAAAATAAAATCTTCCTGTAAATGATATAATAAAACAAGGTTATGGCAAAAAATTATCCCTCTTTGGCATTTACAGATGCTGTTAAACAAATGCAGGAAAAAGCAGGCAGCAGGTCCAGTTATGCCAGGATGGAAAGGGATACTTATGTAGATGGATTAACGGAGAATGAAATTAATTTTATCAGCCACATGGATAGTTTTTACCTGGCCACTATCGGCGAAAATGGGTACCCGTATATCCAACATAGGGGTGGCCCAAAAGGATTTATAAAAGTGCTGGATAAAAAGCGCATTGGTTTCGTTGATTTCAGGGGTAACATGCAATATATATCCGTTGGCAACATTGCAACAAATAGTAACGCGGCGATCATTATGGTGGATTACCCGGCAAAAGCAAGACTAAAAATTCTTGCCAAGGCAAATGTCATAGAATTAAAAGATGACCCTGCATTATATGAATTACTCGACTTGAAAGATTATAAATTCCGACCAGAACGCATGATGGTATTTGATATCGAAGCCTATGACTGGAATTGCCCACAGCATATAACGCCCCGATATACTTTGGACGACATCGAGGAAGCATTTACCGCTCAACGGGAACAGATAGCAACATTACAGGCAGAAATAAAAGCATTAAAGGCAAAGATAAAGATCCAGGATGTATAGATAAATTGACACCAGGTAAAACAAATCAAACAAAAAAACAGTCAACTACGTTCATTTATCTTTTTTGCATTGTCGCTTCGATGCACATAAAGGAATAACAATCTACCAGGTAATCTTCTGCATCAAAATTAGTTTTTCCCGGTACGTCAATTAAGTAATGCCAGGGCATGTTGAAGTGTAGGTTATTATACATCGTGTACCAGGCTTGTTCTGCCTTTTAATGTATTTTCCAATAATTGAAGCATAGCAAATAGCACGTAGCTTTTAGATTGACCTACTTCTACTTTAATGTTTGAGTATTTTATGATACTGCAGGAATTCCGGTCAGCCATTTCCGGAAAATCCTCTTCCGGATTGATTTATCAGCGCAACAACCGAACAATTTTTTTGTTTTGCCGCATGCACCTTCTCCGTGGTATTGCTATACCCTTACGAATCACCGCTTTTAATTTGCAAGACCTAATGCGCAGCTTGAACGAAATGATAATTTACTAATCGGATGTAAAAGTAAACAGGTGCAAAAACGAAATAATGTAAATGCAGTGGCTGCTTTTTAATATGCAGGTTACGAAACATTTTGAATTATTCCGGCACCGGGCTATTTAATGTAACACCGGTTAAAGCGGCATGTTTTAAAAAAGAATTTTTATATCAAAAAATATGAATTGCCGGGATAAGCCGGGACGATCTTAAAATATAACCTTTGATAATGCAGAGCAGTTATTTATTAGTCTCCTGCATTAAAGGCATTTAAAATGCCAATAGCAGGTATTGTACCTATTTCTTCACTAAAAGAAATAAACTATTCAAAATGCACATAAGTCGATCTATTAAAAAAGAAAATGGCAGTCATTGTAAAAAGCAATTTGAAATTCATGCTATCGATTTTTTTTTACAAGCTATAATAAACGGAAATCCTCAATCAATCTGCAATGATACCTATTCAATGATATGGATTCAGAAAGGGACGGGCATTATACAAATCGATATGGAAAAATTTAATGTCGAAAAAGACACCCTGTATTATGTAAAGCCAGGTCAGGAAATAGATTTGGATATTGATGAAGATGCAATGGGTTTTATTATTTCATTTGCAAGGGAGTTCCTGGAACTATTTGAAAAAAAGGCATCTGATTTATTTAACACTCCATTATTTAATCATTTCCTGACAATGCCGGTTATAAAAATCGAAAGCAAAATAAGTTGGTTTATGAAAAGCATTACTGATGAAATGTTTGAAGAATTTAAAAACTATTTTGATCTACGGATAGAAATATTAAAAGGGTTGTTGAAAATATTTGTTATTTACCTCAGCCGGCAATTTGAAAATGAATACGCAACTAACGTCAACAGCCGGAAGGTAGCAATCGCAAATCTATTTTTTGCGCAGCTCGAGAAGAATTTCACCAATAAGAAAATGGTCAAAGAGTACGCAGACATGCTTTGTGTAAGTCCAAATTATTTGAATGAGGTTATAAAGGAAATTTCAGGCTTTACTGCAAGACATCATATCCAACAACGAATTATAATTGAGGCCAAAAGAAAGGTGATTTTTGGAGGGGACACGCTCAAAGAGATAGCGTATGGCCTTGGGTTTTGGGATCCGGCTCACTTTAGCAAGTTTTTTAAAAATAGCTCCGGAATAAATTTCACGGATTTTAAGAAAGGTATTTCGATGCCTCCATCTGAAAATAAAAATTTGGTTTTGAATTGACAATCAGAAAGAATGAACAGGACAGAAAAACTGACTTGCTTCATCCTGTTAATTTAATACCTGCCTTTTAAACTTATTCCAGGTCAATATAAATTACCAGCAAGCAAACAGTAAATCAAACTAAAAATATGAAAGCAAATCTCGGGATACCCGAAACCCACGTACAAGTAGTTGCGGAAGAACTAAATAAACTGCTGGCAGATGAAGTTGTTTTATACTTTAAAACAAGGAATTATCATTGGAATATTGAAGGAGCCAATTTTCATGAAATGCATTTATTTTATGAAAGCCAGTTTAACCAGTTGGATAAAATTGTTGACGAGGTGGCGGAACGCATCCGAAGCATTGGGCATTATACCGAAGCCCGTTTGGTGGACTATTTAAAGCTTACTAGTCTGTTGGAGCCGGCTTACACTAACTTTCAAAATGACCAGCTAAAAAATTTGTTGGCTTCCCATGAAACCATTATCAATAATTTACGAAGATTGATTGTACTTTTTGCTGAGAAACAAAAAGATGCGGGGAGCAGTGATTTCGTAACCCAGTTGCTTGGAAAACATGAGAAGATGGCCTGGATGGTGAGGGCTTACCTGGGTTAATTGTAACAGGCTAAATAAAGGAACCAAAATCAGTACAACCATAAGTTTTCTACTCAAACGGATGCCGGACGCGGTATCCGTTTTTATATAAATAAAAGCGGCTCCGGCGGAATTACGTACCAATATCAAACAAATCCTTTTTATTCTCTTACCAAAAAAAGAGCACCGCTATTCAATTTATTCAAGCTGGGAATGTATTTCGCGTTAATTGAAATTATATCCAATGTTATAGCGGCATGTCAAAAGGGAATTGCTAATTAGCGAAATCCCGTGAGTATTATTTACAGAAAAATATGTAATCAACTGGTTTATAGTGCATTAAAGCTGGCATTTGCTTTGAAAATACTAAGGACATATCCACGTTTTATTTATTCTTCATTAAGTGAAACTGTCTTTCCAAATTGATCACGCAAATAGCCTGCAAGTGAATAACTGCACAAGGCTGCAATAAAATAAAAATATGCAAACATCAGCTTTAAAACCTACCTGGCACCAGGATGCCTCCGTTCCAAACAATAAAACGCTGTTGTTAAATGGCCATTCAGCTATTCAATTAATTACCTCTTATCAATGTAAACAAAGTTCAACTTATTTAGAGGAGAACGCATTAATTTTTGTTCTGGAGGGAGCGTTAAAAATTCAATGTGGAAGCATAGGATATGAAGTAAATAAAAATCAAATGGCGTTGGTTAAGAAAAATATTTTGTTGGAATTGCAGGTAGTCGCTGATCCTGATGCCACTTTAAAAACCGAATACATTCTATTCTCTTTGAGATATGATTTGGTGAAGGAGTTTACCAAGCTCGCCGAATTATGTATTACAGTAAAGGAAGAGTTATTGCCAGTAATTGTAAATGCACCTGACAAGCAAATGATGAAATACATGGAATCCCTGGAGCCTTATTTTCATGCGCCCGAAAAAGTAGACGGTAACCTGGTAAAAATCAAATTGCTGGAATTATTGTTCTACGTATCTGGTATGCACAATAAAATACTGGAACAGTTACTTGATTTAAGAGAGCATTTCCATTGTAATATAGTTGCTACAGTAGAAGAAAATATTATGAACCCACTCTCTTTGCATCAGCTTGCAGTTTTATCCGGCAGGAGTTTATCAAGCTTCAGGAGAGATTTTTTAGCCATCTATAATATGCCGCCATCACAGTGGATCAGGCAAAAAAAACTGGAAAAATCGAAAGAACTTTTAGTTAGTACTACCATGACTGTTACGGATATATGTTACACCACAGGATTTGAAAATATCGCGCATTTTTCAAGAATTTTCAAATCTCAGTTTGGCTGTCCTCCTTCAGGATACAGGATGGGGAGGCTTGCGTCTTAACTATTACTTTGACGGTTAAACGTTAATGCTAATAGATGAATAGCGGGTCTTCGTATTTAAAGTGATACATAAATAATCTCAACTTGCTTTTTACCATCAAATAATATTTATGAGGAATATGTTAAAAATGCCGTTTTGTGCTAAACGGGATAATTTTATCGGAGCGGTAACAGCACCCATAGAATTAGTGCAGTATGGCGATTTTCAATGCAGGCATAGTGGAAATGTTTATGTCGCCATAAAATTACTGCAGCAATATCTCGGTGGTCAGCTGAAATACATATATCGTCATTTCCCTCTCCCAACCGTGCATCCTTTAGCATTAGATGCAGCGGTTGCTTCTGAAGCAGCTGCACAGCAGGGGAAGTTTTGGCTCATGCATGACATAATTTTTGAACAACAGAAATATTTAGTCCGTAGTTCTTTTTCCAGGTTTGCAGAAGCAATTGAATTAAATACGACCGTTTTTGAAAATAGCCGGGGGTATAAAAAACTAATCCACAAAGTAATCAACGATTTCGAAAGCGGCGTAAAGAGTGGTGTAGATGGCACCCCAACATTTTTTATTAATGGGCAGCGTTATAACGGCCCGGATGATTTTGACTCCTTATACCGAACCTGTAAATATGCAATAACTTTCACCGATGCAATATTTTAATTTGATCAGCAATCACCCGGCCAGTTATCCAAAATGTTCTTTTCTTATCCCTAATTTTTTAATTTTTGAATTTAATGTGCTGGAGGGGATCCCCAACAATTCTGCCGCACCTCCTTCCCCACTAATTCGTCCATTAACATGCTTTAATATTTTCAGAATATAATCTCTTTCGTGATCATCGATCTTTTTTATTGTCATTTCGTCTTTAAGATTTATGGCTTCAGCATACTTATCCAGGGGTATGCTTATCTCTATAAAATCGCCTGTAGAAAGCAGCACGCTGCGTTCAATAAGATGTTCAAGTTCCCTGATATTTCCAGGCCAGTCATAATCAGTCAGTTTCCTCATCTGGTCACCCGAAATTTTCAATACCGGCCTATTGGCTTTACGACAAAACTGCTCTATAAAATGCGATGCTAACAATGGGATATCTTCCTTTCTTTCCCGGAGGGCAGGAAGATATAATGGGAATACGTTTAACCTGTAATAAAGGTCCAGCCTAAAACGTCCTTCTGCAACTTCTTTTTCCAGGTTGCGATTGGTTGCAGCAATGATGCGGACATTTAGTTTTACAGTTTCCCTTCCACCCAGGCGCTCAACCTCGCCTTCCTGTAAAGCCCTTAATAATTTCACCTGTATTTCTGGTGGTATTTCTCCAATTTCATCAAGGAAAATAGTTCCTTTTTGTGCTTGTTCAAATTTCCCTATCCTTCTTTCAGTAGCACCGGTAAAAGCTCCTCTTTCGTGACCGAATAACAACGATTCAATGAGCGTTGCCGGCAATGCGGCACAATTTACTTTTACAAATGGCCCTGCTTTGCGCATTGATAAATCATGTACACATTTGGCTATCTTTTCTTTGCCGGTGCCACTTTCACCAAGGATAAGAACGCCTGTTTCATTGGGTGCTACAATGCGCAAATGATGCAGCACTTCTTTGAGCCTCCGACTTTTCCCGATGATCCCGTAAAAATAATCTCCCGGAATTTCTTTTACGATTTGTACGGCGGGTACTGCATGTAATTTTATTTCATTGGATGGTAAGTTCCCTTCTATACCGCCTTTTATCATGGGCTCAAGCCCTAGCTTGTGTTTGTAACGGGCAATTTCTACCATTACCAGCACATCTTTTTCCCGTACGGGTTTTACGAGGAAACCACCCGGACAGGTTGCTTTTGCCGCATCCAGGGTTGTTTGGTTTGAATTGGCAGAAAGATAGACGAAAGCTATATTCTTTTCCCTCAACTCGTATGCAAGATCGATGCCTGTCAACGGTCCCTTTAAAGAAATATCAAGCATGACGAGATCCGGTTTTTGTGCCGCAATAATTTGCAAGGCACGTTCCACTGATTTAGCGATGCCACATACCTGGTATCCCGCCTTGCCAAGCATCCTTTCCAGGTTGAGGGCTTCTATGGACTGGTCCTCTACGATGAGAATCTTTTCTTTCATGCTGTAGCTATTTTTTCTTAATTTAAAGTTCTACCTGTTTCATGTAAGGGAACGCAGGCAATAATTTGTTTGCCACCAGGCAGCCAGTTTGCCATTAGTTTGGATAAAACAATTTCGTATAATCTACTATGAATTTCTCTTTTCATGCCGACGTTGTTTTCTCCGTAATTAATACAGGGTTGGCTTCATGAAAAGGTACGCTTGCATTGAAACAAACACTGATCTGCGTTCCGTTGACAGATTCAATTGTTAACTCTCCATCAATATCTTCCACAAGCCCTTCCATTAATTTAAAACCCAGCCCGGCTTTATCTGTGGTATTAAAATTTACCGGTAAGCCTATTCCATTATCTTCAATAGTTAACATCAACTGGTCCTTATTATTTTTTTCCAGTGAGATAGTTATTACAGGATTTTTGCTTTCAAGGTTAAATGCATATTTGATACAATTGGTCACCACTTCATTTACAATCAGGCCAATAGGGATAGCCTGCGAAACGTCCAGCTCAATTTCCGGAACCTGTAACTTGAAATTAATCTGGGATCCGGTATTGTATATCTCCCGCAAATGACCGCTAAGTTCCTGCAGGTAATAACACATATTGATAGAGGCAATGTTATCCGACGGGTACAATTTCTGGTGGATAAGTGACATCGCATAAATACGGTTCTGGCTGTCGTGATTCGCAGACAAAGCTTCGTTGTCCAGGAAATGAGATTGTAGTTCAAGTAAACTGACAACTGTTTGTAAATTATTTTTTACCCGGTGGTGAATTTCTTTCAATAACCATTCTTTTTCATTTACGAGTTTCTCCAAGGCAGTGTTCTTTTTATTGATCGCGGTGTTTGTGCGTTGCTTTACCCGGTATTGGTTAAAAAGTAACGCAATGACAATAAGCAGCAATACAATTCCTGCAATCGTTATCTTTTGGGTAAGTCTATTCTGTTTTAATTCCGCCTGTTGCGCATTTCCTTTTTGTTTAAAAAATTTGATATCCTGATCTTTTTTATCAACCGCATATTTTACTGTCAGTTCATCCAGCTTTTGTCGCTGATTCATATTCACCATGGAGTCGTAATATATTTTGTATTTGAGAAGATGTTGCAATGCCATTTTGTAATTCCCGTTGATAGAATCAATTTTATACATCGCCAGATATTTCTGTGTAAATGTGTAAATGTCTTTATGGTGGAATGAATGGGTAAGCGCCAAATGTAAAAAGAGATTTGCTTTTTTCAACTCCGTTTGGGAAATGTAATAGAGCGCTATGTGCATAATACTACTGCTAAATTCTTTAAATGGGTCCGCTTCCGGATATCTAATATACAGGTTATAAAACGAAACATAATTTTCATCCGTTAATTTGTAATTATTAAGATGTTCGTAACAGATTCCTTTAAGGGTCAGTATTTGCATCTTTTGCCATTTGGTCACAGGGGGAAATTGTTTGCTAATTGTATCTATCAATGCTAAAGCCTCTTTGTTCCTGTCCAAATTAACAAGCAGTTCGGTCGCAAATACAAAACTTTTGTACCAAAATATGTGGGAAGATGTGTATCTGCACGCAATCGCCTTTCTGTACCAAATCAACGCCTCCTCATTTTTGCCTATCCCTTGAAAACTTACGCCAACCCGCATAAAAAATGTCGGTTCTACTTCAACAAATCCAGCAAGTTTTATATTTTCCAGTGCATCTTTAGCTGTGTTTATTGCCTCTAGATAATTGCCAAATAACAAGTTCATATAGGATATCATGTACTCACTGTACATTACATGTTTAAACCCGGTTGCTTTTTGCAAAGCCAGGCCCTCCACCAGGTATTCTTTTCTTAAAGCGAGCGCCATACCAGGGCAACAGTTTGCAATATCCCATAGCAGTGCAGTTTTTTTTTCTTTTAATTGTAATTGCTGACACAACACCAGCGCCTTGTTAAAATAATAAAGTTTCAGGCTATCATTATTATTTATTAAAAAACCGAGCCGCTGGCTCGCACCAGCCATTGCATGAAAATCGCCTTCCTTTCCGGCAGATGACAATAAGTTTAAATAGATTTGTTTGCTTTGTGCGATGTCGCCTACCTGGAATTTTAATTCCCCGGCTAAAATCTGGCATTCGTTATGCAGTTTTCCAGAGTTGCCTGGTATACTATGGTTTGAGGCTAACTGGATGTACTGATTAGCGCTATCAAGGTCAGTTTTATTATTCCCTGTTTGATGAAGATACCAGATGGCGAGTTCAATCAACAATTGGATTTTTGTTTCACCGTGAACACTGTTCAGCAATTGCTTAGCTTCAGCAATTTTCCCGGCGTTGATCAGCTCTGTGCTTAATGTACGCTTATCATCAAAAATTTCAGTATATGGAAGAAGGAAAGGAAGGTTTGTAATGGAGCCGGCCATAGACATTACGCTGTCCGGATCCATACTATTCTGACTGATATAATTAATGAAGTTTGCGGTACTAACCACCAAAAGTCTCTTTTGAGCGATCGTGTAATTATTTACTGTTTGGGAACCGGAGATTGGTTGTGCAAAAGAGAAACCGGTTAAGCTAAGTATAAATAATAACAGGTATGTACTTTTTCTATTCAAGCCATAAATTTGGATAAACTAATTTAAACAATTTACAATAAAAATTTCACTTCTCAGGCCGCCACCATTTTATCCGAAATTACCATAGTGTTAGTTCCCTGAAAAGGGATGCTTGCATTGAAGTAAACTATAATCTGCATACCATTGACTGATTCAACTGTAAACTCGCCTTCGATATCCTCTGCAAGCCCTTTCATAAGCCTGAATCCTAAGCCTTTTTTACTTTCGTTCATAAAACCGGGTGGCAGGCCGGCCCCATTGTCTGCAATCACCAGTTCCATCCGGTTATTGCTTTTATTGTCTAGCGAAATTATTATTTCAGGATTTTTAATGGCTTTGGTAAATGCATATTTGATAGAATTCGTTACCGCTTCATTAATGATCAATCCAATAGGGATGGCTTGTGATACGTCCATTTCAATGGCACCAGCGTTGCAGTGAATATTGATCGCAGCCCCCACGTTGTATATTTCTCTGAGATGACCGGTTAGGTCTTTCAGATAGGTTTCCATATTGATGGATGCAATATTATCAGACTGGTATAATTTCTGGTGAATTAGCGACATCGCATATATCCTGTTCTGGCTATCATGAATGGCGGACAACGCTTCGTCGTCAAGATTTTCCGATTGAAGTTCGAGCAGGCTGACAACAGTCTGCAGATTATTTTTTACGCGGTGATGGACTTCTTTCAACAACCATTCTTTTTCTTTCAACAAATGCTCCAGCAACTCATTTTTAAGCATAATTACCTGGCTGCTTCGCTGCTTATTCCGGTATTGCCTGTAAAATAAACACATGATCACAACCAGTAATAAAATTCCGCCCAGGGTAACATTTCTCAATAGATTTGCGCGGTCCAGGTAGCCTTTCTGCAATTGATTCTGCTGGTTCAGCACTATAATATTTTTATCTTTTATTTTTATGGAATCTTCTTTTTTACCGGTTTCATAATCTATCTCCAACCGTTTGATTTGTTTGCTTTTTGTTTCATTGAAAAGAGAGTCTTTAATTTTATTAAATTTTAAAATATCTTGTACAGCCAGCCTGAAATTACCTAAGGCGGTATCCAATCGAAATTTGAGAAAATTATTTTGGTTGATTGTATTGGGGTCTCCTACTTGCCGGCTAATTAAGTCTTTCTTTTTTAAATAGAGGCCGGCTGCTTTAAGCTGTCCGGAACTTATGTAATAGTTTATGAGCAACTGGTATATATTATCCATACTCCTCTTCCCGGGGTCATGTTTTTTTACGACACTAAGCAATTCATTTGCATATACATAGGCGCGCGGGTAATTCTTTAGGTGATAATATATACTTAAATAAGCTTTAGGTATTACATAGTAACTTGCATCATCCTTTGGAGTAAGAAATTTACCAGGGATATTATTTAAAACTTTTAATGCCTCTCCCGGCTTACCTATTCTATTGTACCCATCTACAATATTTGTCAGCATTAATAGTATATTAAAATTATCATTGTATTTCTCTGCGATTTGCAATGCAATCTTATAATGTGCTATTGCTTTTTCTTTTTCGCCCAACTGAAATAAAATAACCCCCATGGAATTGTGAATCTGGCAAAGGTTCATGGTGGTATCCGCAGATTTTTCGGCACTTTTTAACGCCAGCAAAAAATAAGAAAGAGCCTGGCTATAATCACCCCGCTCGTAATAAACGCCTCCATATAACACATATACACCTTGTAGCTGGGTATAGTTGATGGACTGGTAAGCCTCCAGCGAAAGATCAAGCGCCTGTAAAGCTTTGGAAGACGCGCCATCACCATCATATAGGTCCGCCAATACTTTAAGGGTGTATCCCACGCGCTCCTTACTGCCCGTTTGCTGAAAACCAGCTAATGCCTTCTCCACCAGTTTTATTTTTTCTGTAAGTTGTTCCGGGATATTATAATCGTAATAGTCCGCTAACTCAAAGTATGCCCGGGCCAGGTGAAATTGATCTTTTTCTCTGCCTGAAATTTCAATAGCCTGTTCAACCATTTTTTTTGCCGCATCTCTTTGCCCCCTCTCTTTGGTTAAAAAGGCCTCCACCAACGTTATAAACCCAAGATGACCGGCTGATTTTATTTTTACATGTAGCACCCTTGCCTGGTCTATATATCCGGCTGCACTATCCAGGTCTTGTTTGTATTCTCCGCGCTTAAAAATCTGGAATTCGGCCAACTTCAACAGCAAACTAATTCTCGCAGTATCCGGCCTGCTCATTTTTAAAGCGTCAAGGAAACTATCAGCTTCCTGCCTGGAGATATCTTGCCCGGTAGTTACACTGCAAAAAGAAAGTATTAATAATAGAATAAGCAGTTGCTTCATAAAATGAAAAAGTAAAAATCAGGGATTAGAATATTTTGCAATGAAAGAGGGAGATGTACTTTGTGATTACATCGTTTAGGGAAGCGCTCATAATAATTTTTTTAAGTTGAATACATACAAACCCAATCAAAAAACTTTTACCTTCTTGTCAAACTCGAAAAGTGCTTTTGCATACGTTGTTAAGAATAAAGATGGGGACTTAAAATCAACTGCAGTTTACCAGGACATTCATATTTTTTGATTAACAGCGTCAACCATGAATCCTGCTTTGAATAGCCTATTGCTTCTATCCATCACAACAATTTCATCTTATAACAAGTGCGTTAGTTGCAGTTACATTGATGTCGGAATGTAAGAAGCGCTATTCATGATTTTAATTATCAAATTATTTGATTCGTATTGAATAGTCGCAGTGTCAATTTTCTTCCACTTTTGTACAGGATTATAAGAATGAAAGCAGAAGTGGATTTTAAGCGCCACTGATAATTTCGAAGCGCGCGGGCATGCCTGTTAATAGCGATTTAGTAATAAAAAGGGGTCGCTCGTTTGCAGAAAAAACAGTGAATTTACCGGGATTGATTTTTTGACAAAAGGGCGATTTTATTTCAATTGCTTCTAAATAGTGTCTGCAAGAAAACGCTGAAACTCTTTATGGGGAAGAGTTATTTGAAATTTTGCTTGTCGAATCTTTGGTGGCAATTATTTTAAACCAGTAACTGCATAAGGCGCATCTTTTGGAGCGGTGTTGACGAAGTCAATATTCAAAAAATGCACAGCATATTTTTTGAAAGCTGCAAAAGCGGCGCCGTTGCAGTTACGCAGCCCCGCCGGCTGAGGAGGCGAAGACACCAAGTTAAAAGTGCTACCTCATTATTTATTAAAAAAATAGCCCAAAGAGAAGGCGAAAATTACAAGTCTGGAAAAACTGACATCATCAGGAAAGAAATTATTCAGGAAGATAAATTGGTTTAAATCCAGGATAGTTCTAAATCGTGGAGTTTTCTTGCAGACACTAATTAATCTAAAATGTTTTTTATGAAAATTTCACTGAATACCTGTGATGTAATTACTTCACTTCATAAAATTGGATTTACGGAGGATTTTGTGATTCATGGCGATGATATTTTATGGGTACAAAAAAAGATCCATTTAAACGCAAACGAATTTATGTTGGTTGAATATCATCGCTTTACCGATGCAAAGGGAAGAGAAGCAATCGTGTTTGGGGTAATAACAAACTGTTATGATATTATGGGCATTTTAATAAAACACTATGACAACACTTCCAAAACTACCGCGAATATTGAAAATAAAATAGATACAATATTTCCTTGCGTTGATAAATATAAGGCCGGCTATTTTAATGCAGCTATTCTTAGTACACAGCGTGCATAGCGCCATCTTAACTAATTTCTATAACCTGAAAAATAATTATTCAAAAATAAATCTCTAAAAAATGTCAAAAGTAAAATGGAACCTCGATCCTGCACACAGCGAATTAATGTTTAAAGTAAAACACCTGATGATAAGCACTGTTACAGGGTATTTTAAAATATTCAGTCTTAGTGTTGAAACAGAGGGGGAGCGTTTTCTGAACCCTTATGCGATTGAATTGAAAGCTGATGTAGAATCAATTAATACCAACAATGAGCAAAGAGATACCCACCTGAAATCGGAAGATTTTCTGGATTCGGTAAAACATACTCATATCCTGTTTAAAGGCAGCAGGTTTGAGGGAAATGAAGACGAAGGGGAAATTTATGGATCGCTTACCATACGCGGCATTACCAAAGAAATTGTTGTTCATGTTGAACATGGCGGTATTGTGGTTGACCCGTATGGTCAAACAAAAGCAGGCTTTACCGTTAATGGTAAAATTAGCAGGAAGGAGTTTGGGTTAATATGGAGCGCTGTCACAGAAGCCGGAAGTATCGTGGTTGGTGATGAAGTTAAATTCAGCGGAGAAATACAATTGATCAGGGAGGTTTAATGTGTCAAAAAGAAGATAATAAGCATGATAAATGGTCTTTCGTTTTACTCAGTACGCTTTAATAAACGTTAACTCTGCGGTGCAGCGGCACGATGAAAGTTATGCTTTTTAAAATCCTCGTCACCTTCGTTTTACAATAAACTAAGTTTGGTGCTGGGGCAGCCAATATCGGATTGCTCAATTATAATTTAGCAACAGGCCTTTGCCAATTTGCTATTTCAACTCAAACTTCCTTATTTCGCCGGTACCCATAAACCGTATTTGTGTGCCTACCACTTTGCCCATATTTTGCGTAAAATCGGACTGGTATGCTAGTTTTTCATTGATTGAAATGCTGATTTCTTTATTTCGTATCGTACATTTTATTGTTACAAAATCGTTGAAATCAGTTCCGAAAGCTGACAAATCATGTGTTTTGCCATCGATTTGTTGCATATTTAAATACAAATTCATTTCACCCACACAGCCTTTAATGCAAAGCGGAATGGAGATAAAGCCTTCGGAGCAAAGTAAAGAGATGTACGATTTTTGACAAACGCCTTGTCCGGTTTTACAGGTATTCCTTATTTCGGCCTCCATTGTAAAATCGGTAGCAGGGACTGTTTTATCCTTATCAACATTGTAAAACGAAACCCACGGCAATTCCTTATCCAGGGCAACTCCTTTGCCTTTCAATTCTTTAATGGAAATACCAATTCCATAAGGCTGGGTTATTTCGGCTTTGCTAAAATAGGTCGGTATTTGCTTGTTTTCAATCATACCCAACCACCCACCTGATTCAATAAACAAATCATGTTCTTTTGCAATGCTATCGTTCAATACCAGTTTGGCTTTATAATAGCCCGGCGTATAGTATGTTGTGGTGCTTTCATGCTGATCTGCATCAACTTTTTGCCTCAGTTTCGGGTTCCAGCTTTGTTGAATAAATATGGAGTCGGCATTGGAATTTGTTACGTCATATTTGAAAATAACTGTATTGGGGACACCTTTGGTCACGGGTTTTGAAGTAAAAACAATGTCGTGGAAGATCAATTGTTTTGACACTTTATTGTATCCCAAAAATGCGAAAAGCGAAATTAAAAGCAAACTGATCCCCAAAATCCAAAACGCTTTTTTGAAAGATTTATCTTTTTTAATTTCAACACCCAATTGAATTTCTGTTTGAAAACCATTTGACGTGAAAGCCCGCCAGTTTTCGTACCCGATAAATTGTGCAAGTGTATTAAGTGTTGCCAAATTCGGTGACGAATTGTATTTTACCTTTCCCCAGATTCGCTTTAAAGTACTCACACTTAGCGAACCGTTTGTTTTTTGAAATATTTTTTCTCCCAATTGCTCAAAATCCTGGTTTTGCCAGGAATTACTTTCTCCCCAACCCAATTCTTTTTCTATCAATTCACAGCATTTTTCAATATAAAACTTTTCAGAACTCATTGACTATTAATATTTTGTTTCTTGAACAAACTTGAATACGCTATGAACAACCAGTATTCGGTTTCATTATTAAAATTGCAACATACCAATTCAAATTTTATACAAACAAACAGAAATAAAATGAAAAAAGTAATCTTGTTAATCACAATTTCGATTTTATCGACCCAGGTTTTCGCCCAGAAATTAAAAGCGAAAAAAGCAACTACGGCCACAGCGCCCACCCAAAGTACCGAAATGAAAGTGCCCATGAAAGCTGAAAATTGGGAATACCAACCAGATAAGGTTCAATTTGTAGAGTATAAGGGCTTGCCTTCCATAAAGTTTTTACGCAGCAGCCCTACTTTCTTAAAAAACATAATATTTAAAAATGGCACGATTGAGTTTGACGTGCAGGCCGAAATGCCATCGTCTATTACAATAAATTTTAGGCAAAACGATAAAGATGCAGAGTGTTTTTACCTGCGAAATTTAGGATCTGAAAATCCAAATGCTGTTGATGCCTTTCAATATACCCCTATCATAAAAGGTGTAAATATTTGGGATCTGATGCCCCATTTTCAAGGTGGGGCTTCTATCAAACTCAACCAATGGAACCATTTGAAACTAGTGATATCAGGTAAAAGAATGTTGATTTATATTAATGATTTGCAGCAACCTAGCATGGAAATACCCCAGCTGGAAAGCAATAGTACGGAAGGTAAAATAGTATTTGAAGGCCATGAGGCTTATTTGGCCAACTTAACAATTAAACCAGGTGAAGTGGAAGGTCTTTCACCGAAAGAAACGGTTGATCCTACTGCTGCTGATCTTAGATATTTGAAAAATTGGGAAATTAATACACCGGTGCCGCTAGGCGAAGGCCAGGAATTATTTACTGCTGGCCTTTCAAAAGCCGATTCCGCCTGGTTGCCAATTGTAGCTGAACGCAGAGGGCTTATTAATCTGACTCGCCATTTTGGAAATACTAATAATAAACCAGACTATGCGCTTGAAAGAAAAGTAGTGTTATTGAGAGTGAAATTAAACTCAAAAATTGCTCAAAAAAAACTTATCCGGTTGGGTGTTAGCGATGAAGTTTGGGTGTTTTTAAACAAAAAAATGGTTTTTGTAGATAAAAATCTTTATCCTCAAAAAATGAGGAAAGCACCAGATGGCAGGCTTTCAATTGAAAATTCAGCCTTCGATTTGGCACTAAATGCTGGCGAAAATGAATTGATAGTAGGCGTGGCTGCCGATTTTTATGGTTGGGGTATAGTCGCCAGGTTGGATGATATGAATGGTGTAGTGGTGGTAAAATAAATTATTGGTAAGACCCTTTACCTATCCCGATTAAATAATTGACGTACAATTATCTTTCCAGGATGCAGCTAATGTATTAACTTAGAAGCAAACTTAACAAGTCAGTCTATGAAATATTTTAACATGTGTGTCCTGCTTATTTGCGGTTGCTTATTTATACAAAAACAGTCCATGGCACAAACGGCAGACACCCTGTTGCTTAAAGATTACCATCCCGTTTCTATTTATAAAGTTCCGGTAACATCCATTGCAAAAGCTGCCTTCCCTGTAATAGACATGCACAGCCACGACTATGCGGAATCACCCGCCGACATCGCCCAATGGATAAAAACAATGGACGCAGCAGGTATTGAGAAAACGATGGTATTGACTTATTCAACAGGCAAAACATTTGACTCGATCGTTGATAAATACAAGCCCTTTGAAAACCGCTTTTTACCCTTTTGTGGCATTGATTATACTGGCTTTAATGAGCCGGGCTGGGCAGAGAAAGCAGTTGCTGAACTGGAGAGATGTTACCGCAAAGGCGCAAGGGGCATCGGTGAGATAGGCGATAAAGGCGAAGGAGAATTGTATTCGCAGCCAACGCCGGGTAAAGGCATCCATATCGATAACCCCGCATTAAAACCATTCCTCGCAAAATGCGCCCAATTAAAAATGCCCGTGGTCATTCACGTAGCGGAAGACCGCTGGATGTATGAAAAACCGGACGCCTCTAATGACGGACTGATGAATGGGGCCAAGTGGCATGTAGATATGAATGTACCTGGAAAACTGGATCACGATCAATTGATTAAATCACTCGAAAATGCCGTTCGGGATAATCCAACAACCACTTTTGTTGCCTGCCACTTCGCTAACTGTTGTAGTAACCTGGCGCAATTGGGAAACCTATTGGATAAATACAGCAACCTGTATGCAGATATCGCCGCAAGGTATGGGGAGATAGCGCCTATTCCGAGATATGCCGCCGCGTTTATGATCCGTTACCAGGACAGGTTGGTTTACGGCACCGATATGGGCATGGACCCTGTAATGTATCAATCTACCTTTCGCATCCTGGAAACCAACGATGAACATTTTTACGAACAGTCCTTATACAATTATCATTGGGCATTGTACGGACTTGGTCTCCCCAAAAAAGTATTGCAGAAAATATACCAGTCCAATGCCGCAAAAATCCTGGGACAGCGATGACCCAAAGGCAATTGAAGTAAATCGTTTTTCCTACTGAGTTCCTTACCTGCTTACCAGGGCAGCACGCAGGATTATTAATATAGAAACACCCGGAAATATTGTTCGTTCGTTTTAGCGTTTAACGGTAAATCAAATGATTGATTGACCCGGTTGCCGGAATTGTTTTAAGAATTATAAAGATCATTGATACTGCATCAATATTCGACACTGTTCCTTCGAAATTATTCCATTGAATCTTTTTAGATAACTACTACTATCAAATGGGAAACCTCCCCTTTCATCTCAAAAATCAGCGCTGCTATGAAGACAATAGGCAATAAGGAACCAGAAAAATTAGGCTTTCTGAATATCCTGATATTGGTATTATCTATTTATGTGCTTATTGCATTAATGATTGATACTTTTAATAAACTGCCAGCTGAAGTTTCCAGGATGCTGGCATTAATAGATAATATTATTTGCTGTGTTTTTTTGTTCGACTTCATGCAAAGATTTTACAGAGCAGAAAACAAATGGAAGTTTATGAAATGGGGTTGGATTGACCTGGTATCAAGTATTCCCACGTTTGATTTTATGCGGGCGGGACGGGCGTTGAGACTAATTCGGCTATTGAGGATTTTAAGGGCATTTCGTTCCACAAAAAATCTCGTTCAACATGTATTTAAAAATAAAACACAAGGAACTCTAACTACAGCTGCTTTGATTGCGATCCTGACAGTTATCTTTTCTTCCATTGCAATTTTGCAGGTAGAAACCGGTCCTAACAGCAATATTAAAACCGCGGAGGACGCGATATGGTGGTCGTATGTAACAATTACTACCGTTGGATATGGCGACAAATTTCCTGTAACAACCGAAGGCCGGATAATTGCTACCTTACTAATGACAGTAGGTGTTGGACTATTTGGAACTTTTACTGCATTCTTAGCCTCCTGGTTTATTGAGCAAACAAAAAAAGAAAATGCGTGATTAGGGCGAAAGCTGCATTGCATTAGCCATTGTCTTTGACAATTATTCTTCCTTCCCTTTCAATTACCAATTCTTTTTCAATTGCTCTGATAATCCCTTTCTTCATTGCTATTTCAACGTTGGTCCCGGAACGAGCAAAACCAAATATCCTGGCAGCTTCCCGAACAAGATCTTCTTTTGGCAGGCTGATTTGATGGATCAGGATCTCTTTTATTGCATTGGCAATTTCTTCCGGTGGTATATCCTCCGCATCTCTTTTTTGTCCATTGGTAGTTGCAACCCGATATCCCTTATAGTTCCCGGGGCGTATGGTATCATTCCAAAAAACGGCCTCCTTATTTTTGCCCGTTTGATTTAATCGGGATTCCTGCAATAACTTTTCAAATTGCGCATTGATTCGCGTCCCCAGTTTTGAAATGCCCCAGGCAGCCAGCACGCGCTTAGCCAATAAATTTCTCATGATCGGCGCCTCTGTTTCCAGTACCTGGTTAATTTGATCCTTTATTTTTTGCGAATTACCGAATTGAAGAAAATCTTCTGAGGAGGAAGACAAAACCATTTCGAGATTGCAGATCCTGTAAATGTTTATAGAAAGACCATTTTCTTTTACAATCGTTGTCTCCACAGGCATAGCATTATTTAAAATAACATTTGCTGGTTTGACTGATTCAAGTAAAGGAATCTCCTGAATGGGTGCGGCTATTTCTTTATCCTCATTGGCTTCTGCATTTTTTATTGCTTCCAGGATATCATTGATTACGCGTTCATTGTTTTCCCACCAATCTGTCGACCAAATTTTATGTAGTTTCCAACCCAATGATGTCAACACTTCTTGCTGGATGATCTCCCTGTCTTTTGCAGTTTTGGCAGCATGATAATTATTACCATCACATAAAATACCCAGGATGTATTGGGAAGGTTTGTTTTTATTTACAACGCCGATGTCGATCCGGTAACCGGAACAACCAATATTTGTATTCACCTCATAGCCATTGTTCCGAATTTTTTCAGCCAAGAGTTTCTCAAAATTGCCCTCAATCTGCTGCATAGTATTTTTGCGTAACACCAAAGTG